>DATNEW010000001.1 GCA_035606695.1 Gemmatimonadaceae bacterium | reverse complement strand
TTCCTGGCGGTTACCGCGGAGGAGAAGGGGCTGCTGGGCGCGAAGTACTATGCCGAAAACCCGCTGTACCCGCTCACGCAAACCGTCGCGAACATCAACATGGACGGTTTCAACCAATGGGGTCGCACGCGCGACATCGTGGTGGTCGGGCTCGGGAACTCGACGTTGGACGACGTGCTGCAGGAGTCAGCCGCGACGCAGGGCCGGCAGCTGGCGCCGGACCCCGAGAGCGAAAAGGGCTTCTACTATCGGTCGGACCACTTCGAGTTCGCGAAGCAGGGCGTGCCCGCGCTCGACATCGACGCCGGCGTGAACTTCATCGGCAAAGACTCGACGTACGGCATGAAGAAGCGCGACGAGTACACGACGAAGGACTATCACCAGCCGAGCGACGAGGTGAAGCCCGATTGGGATTTGTCGGGCGGTGTCGAGGATACGCGCGTGTTGTTCAAGGTTGGTGACATCGTCGCGAATGCGGATGCGATGCCGCAGTGGAAAGCGGGCACGGAGTTCAAGGCGAAGCGTGACTCATCGATGGCCGGGAGCAAGTAGGATTGTCATCCCGCGAGTAGGATTGTCATCCCGAGCGCAGCGAGGGATCTCCTCACTCGGTAGAGTGCTCTACCGGGTGAGAAGATTCCTCGTCGCCCTCGCTCCGCTCGGGCTTCTCGGAATGACGAGCGGGCGTGCGAGCGTCGCTCCGCTCACCGTGAAGATTCTGGACGTCGGCCAGGGCGACGCGATTCTCATCGAGAACGGCGGCAGCCGCGTATTGATCGACGGCGGCCCCGACGAACGACGCATGGGCGATCTGCTCGACTCGCTGCACCTGAATGACTCGACATTCGACGTCGTCATCCTGTCGCACCAGCACGCCGATCATCTCGTCGGCCTGCGCGCGCTGTTCGAGAGCGCGCGCCACATCACCGTTCGCTTCTTCTTCGAGAATCAGGATCCGTACACGGCGGCGAATCTTCGCCACCTGCGTGATTCGGTCATCGCGCGGGTGACGCGAGGCCAAACGATCTACCGCGATACCGACGATCCGTGCGCGAACGGACAGCCGTTGTGCACGATCACGCTGAAAGGCGGTGCCAAGCTCCACATCATGCGGCCGTACGCCGGTTCAAAGAACCCGAATGACCGTTCCGCACCGGTGAAGCTCGTTGGGCCGGACTCCGCGTCGTTCACCATGTGGCTGGCCGGCGACGCCGAGCATGATGCGACGGATTGGTTTGTGGGTGACGCGCACTACGACCGCGATCCGGGTATACACGTCAACGTGTTGAAAGCTGATCACCATGGCAGCTGCAACGGCGTCAACGACGCCTATTTGGATGCGGTGCGTCCCGATCTCGCGGTCGTGTCGGTCGGAGCCGTCAACAGCTACGGCCACATGCACGAGCAGGCAAAGGCGGAGTATGCGGCGCACCAGGTGCCGTGGTATCGCACCGATCAGAATGGAACGATCGTGCTGAATTCTCCCGGGATGCCGCGCGGCGGCTATTCGATCGCCGTGCAGCGCGGCACGAAGAACATGGCTGGTCCCTCGGACAAACACTCGACACAAAAGGAGTGCAAGCTGATACGCTGACGATACCAAATCTCGATTGAACCGACGTCCCAGAGGTTGTTTCGTTCGCCCGGCGACGCCGCCGATGCAAGCTGAAGGTTCTCCTACGTTCACTCACGCACGGAGCTCTCGGTGAATCGACGTCACGGATCGACTGTTCTCATTCTTGCGGGTGCGTTCCTCTTCGGTTGCACGGACACTTCCCCCGAGCCGAGCGGCATCAAGCCGCCGGCGTCGGCGCGATTCACGGTTGGCCCCGGAACGCAGGCGCTCGTCATCAACGAGATCATGGCCGACCCGAACGCGGTCACTGACGCGAACGGCGAATGGTTCGAGTTGTACAATCCAGGCGCGAGCGCGATCAACATTCAGAGCTACCAGGTGGCATCGGCCAACGACGCCGGATTCACCATCTCGAGCTCCGTCAGCGTCCCGTCGCACGGCTATGTGGTGCTCGCGCGCGTGGCGTCGAGCACGACGAATGGCGGTGTCACCGTCGCGTATGCGTACGGTAGCGCAGTGCAACTCGCCAATACGAGTGATTGGCTCACGCTCAAGACGTCGACGGGCGCCCTCGTCGATTCAGTCGCGTGGACGTCGACCACCGCGGGCAAGTCGTGGGAATTGAAGGATCCGAGCGCCTCACACGTCGTCGTCGGCGGCAGCGCGTGGCAGCTCGCGACGAGCACGTACGGCGCCGGCGACTTCGGCACGCCCAAGGCGCAGAACGACGGCTTCGTCGCCGGCGGAGGCGGCACGGTGGCCCCGGTCACCGTCTATGCGCTCGACGTAGGCCAGGGCGATGCGAATCTCATCGTTAACGGCACGAGCAAGGTCATCATCGACGGCGGACCCGACACCGTACGATACGGCCATCTGCTCGATTCACTCGGCCTCAACGGCACGACCATCGATGCGGTGATTCTCTCCCATCAGCACGCCGATCATCTGGCGGGCTTGCAGGAGCTCTTCCGCACGTCGCGCAACATCACGATCAAATACTTCTTCGAGAACCAGGACGTGTATTCGAGCGTCTCACTGGCCAAGCTGCGCGATTCGATCAACGCGCGCGCCGGCCGCGGGGCGCTCATCTATCGCGACACGGACAATCCGTGCGCGAACGGGCAGGCGATGTGCGACATCCTCATGCAGGGCGGCGCAAAGCTTCACGTGCTCAAGCCGCTCCCGTCGGACACGAACCCGAACAATCGCTCGGCGGCGGTGAAGCTGATCGGACCCGACTCGGCGTCGTTCACGATGTGGTTCGCCGGCGATGCCGAGCAGACCGAGATCGGCTGGTTCCTTGGCGCATCGGGATACGCCACGAGTCCCGGCTTGCATGTGAACGTACTCAAGGCCGATCATCACGGCAGCTGCAACGGTGTGACGAACGCGTATGTGAACGCGGTGAATCCGCAGTACGTCACGGCCTCGGTCGGCGCGCACAACACGTACGGCCACATGCACAATCAGGCGAAGTCGCTCTACACGGCGCACGGCAAGCCGTGGTATCGCACCGATCAGAACGGCACTATCGTATTCAGCAGCGCGGGCACGCCGGGCAGCGGCTACACGGTGACCGTGCTGAAAGGCACGACGAACATGGCCGGACCGTCCGACGCCACGTCGACACAAACCGTTTGCAATCCGATTCCGTGAACGCTCGCAGCTCGCACCGTTGGGTCGTCGACTCGATCGAGGAGAATTCCGCCTCGATCGAGGTCGACGGCGCGTCGACGATCAATGTCCCGCGCTCGCTGCTTCCGAGCGGGACGCATGAAGGTCATGTCTTGAAGGTGACCATCGAGATCGACGAGGCGGAGACGCGGCAGGCGCTGAAGGAGTCGGCGGCGCAAGTCGAGAAGGGGCGAGAAGCTAGTAAGAAGCGCGATCCCGGCGGGGATATCGCGCTGTAGCGTGCGGCGTAAGAGTTCTCCTCGGCGCACAGGGGTCCTTCGTCCTCTTCGCTGCGCTCAGGATCCTCAGGATGACAGCTGCTCCGCCGTCACGGACGCCGAGCCGTCGTCGTGATACACTACCGACACGCGCCACGGCTGGCAGCACACCTGGCAATCCTCGACGTACTCCTGCGACTCGCCACTGCCGGGATCGAGCGCGACTTCGTTCGTCTCGCCACAGTACGGACACACGACGCTGCCTGAGACGTCCGCCGTACCGTCGCCGAGCGGAAAGTCCCGGTCGAGGTCGAAGTCCTGTGAGTCCTGAGAGTCGTCGTCGAACGCGAAGCGCATAGGCTGTAAGTTAAGCGCATGTCCGATCTCCTGGCGGCGCGCGCGCAGATGGCGCTCTCCCTCGGCTTCCATATCATCTTCGCCGAGATCGGCATCGCGATGCCGTTGCTGATGGTCATCGCCGAATGGCGGTGGCGCAAGACGGGCGATCCCGTATACGAGCAGCTCGCACACCGATGGGCGAAGGGCGCGGCGGTCCTGTTCGCCGTCGGCGCCGTCTCCGGCACGGTGCTGTCGTTCGAGCTCGGCCTGTTGTGGCCGCGCTTCATGCGCTTCGCGGGTCCGATCATCGGTCTACCGTTTTCACTCGAGGGCTTCGCCTTCTTCACCGAAGCGATCTTTCTCGGCGTCTATCTCTATGGCTGGGATCGCATCTCGGCGCGCGCGCACCTGATCGCCGGGATGATCGTCGCGCTCAGCGGCGCGGCGTCGGCCGTGTTCGTCGTGATGGTGAATGCGTGGATGAACACGCCGGCGGGAATCACGATGCAGGGCGATCGCATCGCGTCGATCGATCCGATCGCGGGCATGTTCAATCCGTCGACGGTGCAGCAGGCGCTACACATGTTGCTTGCATCGTATGCGTCGACCGCGCTCGCCGTCGCGGGGATTCACGCGGCCGTACTGCTGCGTCGCGGCGACACGCCATTTCATCGGCGCGCACTGCTGCTGGCGCTCGCGATGGGCATTCCCGCCGCGATTCTGCAACCGGTGTCCGGCGATATCAGCGCGCGCACCGTCGCCCAGTGGCAGCCGGTGAAGCTCGCGTCGCTCGAGGGGCAGTTCGAGACTGAACGCGGCGCACCTCTTCGCATTGGTGGCATACCCGACGCGAATGCCGAACGCACGCGGTACGCGCTCGAGCTGCCGCACATGCTCTCGCTGCTCGCCTTCCATGATCCGAATGCCGAGGTGAAGGGCCTCCGCGACTTTCCGCGCGAGAATTGGCCGCCGTTGCTGCCCGTTCATTTCGGATTTCAGATCATGGTCGGACTCGGGTCGGCGATGGCGCTCGTGGCACTCTGGGCGGCGATCGTCATCGCGCGGCGGCGCGACGTCGTCACGCGACGTTGGCTGTTACGCGCGATCGCGATCGTCGGACCGTTCGGGTTCATTGCGACCGAAGCCGGATGGACCGTAACGGAAGTCGGTCGTCAGCCGTGGGTCATCTCGGGTCTCGTACGCACCGCGGACGCTGTCACGCCGATGCCGGGGCTCGTGGTCCCGATGGTGATCTTTGCGCTGCTCTACGTTGGTCTCGCGGCGGTCGTCGTGTTGTTCATGGCCTCGGTCGTGCGAGAAGCCGCGTGACGATGCTCTCGCAAATCGGCCTACCGGAAATCATCGCCGGCATCATGGTCGTTGCGCTCAATGCGTACGTGCTCATGGGCGGAGCGGATTTCGGCGGCGGCGTGTGGGATTTGCTCGCGAGAGGCCCACGGCGATTGCGGCAGCGCACGCTCATCGCGAACTCCATTGCGCCGATCTGGGAAGCCAATCACGTCTGGCTGATCGTCGTCGTCGTGATGTTGTTCACGGCGTTTCCGCTCGCGTTCAACGAGCTGGGAATCGTCCTGCACATTCCGCTGACGATCATGCTGATTGGAATCGTCTTGCGCGGAACGGCGTTCGTGTTTCGCAGCTACGGCGGAGAAGGGCCGGCGCGCGCGCGGTGGGGCGTCACGTTCGCCGTCGCCAGCACCATCACACCGCTCATCCTCGGCATGACGATTGGCGCGCTGGCGAGCGGCGCGGTTGGCGATGCGTCGCGAGCCGTGTCGGCCGGGTCATTCGCGGCGGTGTACGTGCAGCCGTGGCTCGGCCTCTTTCCGATCGCTATCGGCTTGATGGCGTTGTCGCTGTTCGCGTTTCTCGCCGCGGTGTATCTCGCGCACGCGTCCACTGACGCCGATCTGCGCGAAGACTTTCGCCTTCGCGCGCTCGGCGCGGCGGTCGCCGTGTTCGCGTTCGCCGCGATCGGTCTGATCGTCGCCATGCGAAGCGCGCCGATCATGGCCGGCGCGTTGCTCGCGACGGGTTGGGCGTTGGTGCTGCACGTCGTGATCGGCGCTTCCGCGACCACCGCCATCTGGGCGCTCTGGACGCGGCGGTTTGGCCTGGCGCGTGTTGCCGCGGCGGCGCAGGTGAGCCTGATCTTGTGGGGATGGGTGTTCGCGCAGTATCCCTACATTCTGCCGACGTCGATGCGCATTCGCGACGCCGCCGCGCCACGCATCACGCTCGAGCTGTTGCTCGGCGGCTTGATCGCCGGTGCACTGATTCTGATTCCGTCGCTTCGCTATCTCCTTCGCACGTTCGCTCCCGCGCACCCTTCTTCGCGTTCCTCGACCAGGAATTCCAAGGCGCCATGAATCGTCGTGATTTCAATGCCGCGATGCTCGGCGGTCTCGCCGGCTCCGCGATCAAGCCGATCGACCTTCGCTCGATGTTCGCACTCACTAGGATCACTCCGCTCGCTACGCCGCGGGTGAATGGCGAACGGCTCAACGCGCACGTTCAGGCGCTATCGGCGTACGGCAAGAACCCCGAAGGTGGAGTCTCGCGGGTCGCATACAGCGATGCCGACAAGGCCGGCCGTGCCGTGGTGATGGACTGGATGCGCGCCGCCAAGCTCGAACCGACGATCGACTTCGCGGGCAACATCATCGCGCGTCGTGCGGGACGCGACGCCTCGCTCAAACCGATCCTGTTCGGCTCGCACATCGATTCCGTCCCCGGCGGCGGCAACTACGACGGCGACGTCGGGTCGCTCTCGGCGATCGAGATCGCGCGGACGTTCGGCGAGCAGGGGATTGTGACGCGGCATCCGCTGGAAATCGTGGTCTGGCAGAACGAGGAAGGCGGTTTGATCGGAAGCCGTGCGGTGAGCGGCCAGCTCGAGGCGAGTGAGCTCAAGAACGTCACGAGCAGCGGCAAAACGATCGAGCAGGGCATCGCGTTCATCGGCGGCGATCCGTCGAAGCTCGATCAGGTGAAGCGCCGCAAAGGCGACATTGCCGGCTACTTCGAGCTGCACATCGAACAGGGCGGAAATCTCGAGAAGGCGAAGCAGGACATCGGCATCGTCGAGGGCATCGTCGGCATCGAGCAGTGGGACGTCACTGTGACGGGCATTCAGAATCACGCCGGCACGACAGCGATGGCGGATCGTCACGACGCACTGCTCGCCGCGGCGCGCTATGTGGAAATGGTGAACAGGCTCGTGACGAGCATTCCGGGCCGGCAGGTCGGGACCGTCGGCCGAATTCAGCCATTCCCCGGCGCGACGAACGTCATTCCGGGCAAGGTGGTGTGCTCGCTCGAGCTGCGCGATCTGGATCAGTCGAAGATCGACATGATGTTCGCGCGCATTCAGACCGAGGCGAAGAAGATCGGTGAAATGAATGGAACGTCCTTCGCGTTCAATGAAATCCACGTCAACGTGCCTGCGCCGTCCGATCCCCGCATGCGGAAGTTCATCGCGGACTCGGCCGCCGGGCTCGCGTTATCGACGCGTGTGATGCCGAGTGGCGCCGGTCACGATGCGCAGGCGATGGCGACGCTCGGGCCGATGGGGATGATTTTCATTCCGTCCATCGGCGGCGTCAGTCACTCGCCGAAAGAGTTTTCACGCCCGCGGGACATTGTGAATGGCGCGAATGTGCTCCTGGGAGCGGTGCTCGCGGCAGATGCGGGTCTCGCGTGAGAAAGTCTGACAAAAAAGGCATGAGCACGGACTGGGCACCGCGACATACTCGGATCGGCACGGAGAAAGCGTTTCAAGTTAACGGCAGTTAACTGCCGTTCACGCTGCTCCGTGCCTGTCCGTGTTCGTCCGACGTTCGTCCGTGGTCATTTTTTGTTGTTAGACCAGCGCCAGAACTCTCAATGGTGATCCGCTGCCGTTGACAATCTTTAATGGCGCCGCGATCACGATCGCGCCCGTGGGAGGCAGTTGATCCAGATTGCGCAACGATGCCAGCCCGAACCGGCCGTTGCCGTGCATCGTCGCGTGATTCGGGAACGGCGGATCGAACATGCCAGCTCGGCCCGCATCTGTTCCGACGGTCTCCACTCCGACGCCGAGCACCTGCCGGTCCCGCGCGAGCAGCTCGGACGTCGACTTGTGAAAGCCCGGCGAGTGCGGACCGTCCTCCTTCACATTGAGGAACGATGTCGGATCCGAGCGCTTGCTCCAGTCGGTGCGCAAAAGTACCCATGAGTCTTTTGGAATACGCCCGTACTTCTTTTCCCACGCCTCGACGTGTTCGGGCATGAGCAGAAAGTCCTCGTCGGCCGTGACCTCGCGCGAGACGTCGATCACGCATGCCGGCCCGACGAAGCGCCGCACCGGGATCGTCTCGCAGGTGTTGTTCGGCAGATCCTTGCCGGTGATCCAATGCACCGGCGCGTCGAAGTGCGTGCCGGTGTGCTCGCCGAGATGCAGGACGTTCCAGTACCATGCCGGCCCTTTGTCGTCGAAGCACGACACCGGCTCGATGGTCAGGCCGGGCGACTGGCCGAACATCGGCGGGAGGCCGATGACGGGAGTGTCGGGCCCGAGCGGCGAGGTGAGGTCGACGACCTTGATCTTGCCGGAGTTGAGCTCTTCGGCGAGTTGGGTGAGGAGGGACATGGGTGGCTCCGTAAGTATGGTCATCCCGAGCGGAGGCGCGCAGCGCCGGAGTCGAGGGACCCTCGTCCCGGCGGAGGAACCGTATACAGCGCTCCGCGGAGCAAGAGGTCCTTCGTCGATTCGCTCCTCAGGATGACGTCGATTTGAGATACCGCGCGAATTGATAACGATTCTCTAACAACGACAGGTCGGTCACGTAACCCGAGGGTCCAACCGCCTCGACCTTGGCGACGATCGTCGTCAGCTCATTCGCCGCGAGAGCGCCGCGGAACGCGGTGCCAAACTCGTCGAGTGTACTCACGGTCGTCGCGCGAGGAATTCCAGCGGCGCGCGCCATGCCGGCGATGTCGCTGCCCGTCGACGTCGCGGTCGGGAAGCCGCCGACTGACAACAAGCTCTCGTTGTCGAACACCACGTGCACGAGATTCGTCGGACGATAGCGTGCCAGCGTCGTGAGCCCGCCGAGGTTCATGAGAATCGACCCGTCGCCGTCGAACACCACCACTCTGAGGTCCGGGCGGCTGAGCGCAATGCCCAATCCCATCGACGACGCCAGGCCCATCGCGTGCTGCAGATAGAAGAAGTTCGGCTTGTGGCCGATCGACTGCAGTTCGGCCGCCACCGCGCCCATGATCGTGACGACGACGCACGCCTCGAGATCCGCATACACGGACTCCATCGCATCGCGGCGCTTCATGTGATGGTTCCTCGCTGCGGCGCTTCGCACCTCCGCTCGGAATTCCGCATACTAGCTTATTCCTCCCACATCAGATCGCGGCTGAGCAGCAACGCCACCGGACGGCTTGCCGAGTACGCGAGCGTCTGCGCCTTGTGGATGCGGCGCGAGACGTGGTCCGGCGAATCGAGCAGCATATGCGGAATGCGCAGCGCATCGAGCACGTGTGTCGTCACGCCGCCGCCTTCGGTCTGCCACGGATCGCGCTCGCCGAACTCGCCGCGGTGGCTGATGAGCATCAGCAGCGGAATGCGATACAGCTGTGCACACGACACGATGCCGTTCACCGACGCGAGAAACCCGTGATTCTGCATCAGCATCGCCGAGCGCACGCCGGCCAGGTGCGCGCCGGCGGAGATGCCAACGCCTTCCTCTTCCTTCGCCAGCCGCACCAGCGTCATGTCCGGATCGTCTTCCGACATCCGGATGAGATGCACGAGCCAGGTTTCGGGAAGCGCCGAGACGATGCGCACCCCGACGTCCTTCAGGCATTCGTAGATCAGCTTCGAGCTGGAGACCGAGACGGGCATTGTTAGATAATTATAATCACGTGACATACTGCGCGGAATTCGCGACGACACACTGCGTTCCGCTACACCGCCGTCACCGCCCCAAACACACTCGACAACAACCACCACACCCCGGTAAACCCGATCGCGGCGGGAATGCCGAACCGAATCCAGTAATACAACCAGCGCGGCGCAGGTTTCTCGCCGCGCTCACCGAGCTGGCGCAGCGCCGTCGACCGCGCGATGCACCAGCCCACGGCCAACACCGCCACGAGCGACCCGAGCGTCTGCATCCCCGAGCCGAACGTCAGGTCCCACGGCACGAAGATACCGTTGTTGATCGTCGGCGGAATGGAGAGCACAAACACCGCGCACGCCACGACCCACACGGCGCGCCCGCGCACGATCCGCGTGTTGTCGGTGATTCCCGCGACCAGCACCTCGAACGCGCCGATGTCCGAGAGGTAGCCCGCGCCAAACAAGCCGACGAAAAACAGACAGCCGAACAGCGCGCCGAACGGAATCGCCGCGAAGACCTTCGGCAGCGTCGCGAAGATCAACCCCGGGCCGGACGTCGGCTCGAGACCGAGCGCGAACACCGCGGGAATGATCGCGAATCCGCAGAGCAGCGCCGAGCCGGTGTCGCCGACCACGGTCCAGATCGCGGGACTCGACAAACTCTCGTTCGCGTCGAGATACGAGCCGTACACCACCATGAACGTGCCGCCCAGCGAGAGCGAAAAGATCGCGTGGCCGATCGCCGCGACCATCACTTGCGGCGTGAGATCCGCCCAGCGGAACTTGAGGATGTACCACTGCACCCCCTTCATCGCGCCGGGCAGCGTCAGCGAACGCGCCATGAGGATGAGAATCACGATCATCAACACCGGCAGCACGACCTTGCTCGCGCGCTCGATACCCGCCCGCAATCCTCGGCCGACGACCGCCGCCGCCGTGATGATGACTGCACCGGTGCACACCAGTTGCAGCACGAACGACTTCGCGACGAAGCCGTGGTCGGGCGGGAGCACCGCCGAGGCATCGATCGGCATGTGGAGACCCGTCGCCACCTGCGCGACCGCGTAGTACAACACCCACCCGATGACGGCGGTGTAATATCCCGTCGCCGCCATCACGACGACGAAGAAGAACCAGCCAACCTCGCGGCCGAATGGAATTCCCGCCGCGGCGAATGCGCCAACGGGTCCGCGCCGCGAGAATCGTCCGAGCGCGAATTCGGCCATGAGCGCCGGCACGCCGATGACGACCGACACGACGACATAAAACAGTACGAAGGCGGCGCCGCCGAACTTTCCAACCATGTACGGAAAGCGCCACACGTTGCCGAGTCCGATCGCCACGCCGATGATCGTCACCAGCGTGCCGAATCGCGAGGCAAACGTCTCGCGGTGCGCGGGCACAGTGGCGGGGGCGGGGGCCGTCACGAACGCGCGAGGATCGTGGTGAGCGCGTCCAGCGCGGAATCGACGTCGTCGATCGAATTATAGAAATGGGGAGCGAGCCGCACGACCGGCCCGCGCGCCGACGGCAGGAATCCCGCGCGGCGCATCTCCAGCTCGACGTGATGCGAATCGTCCACGACGATCGCGGTCGTCGCGGTCTTGCGCGACATCTCCAATGGGCCGTGCACGGTCAGTCCACGTTCGTGGGCGCCCGCGATCAATCGCCGGCCGAGCACCTCGAGCCAGGCGCGAACGGCAGGAACGCCCAAGTCATTGATGATCTGCATTCCCGCCCGTGAGATGTACGCGTTGATGATCGGCGGCGTGCCCATGTCGAACCGCGTCGCCGACGGCGCCCAGTCGAGTTGCTTGACCGTGAAGGCGAAGGGATTCGACCGGCCGAACCAGCCCGTCGTCGCCGGTTCCATCCGCTCGGCAACGTCGCGCCGCACGTACAGAAATGCGACGCCCGGCACGCCCATGAGAAATTTCAAATTTCCCGATGCGAGAAAATCGACGTTGGCTGCTTTCACGTCGACCGGTACGGTGCCCAGGCTTTGGTACGCATCGACGTAAAGGAGCGCACCGTTCGCGTGCGCACGCTCGGCGATCGCGCCGAGATTCTGCAGCGCGCCGTTGAGGTAATAGCCATGGCACGCGGAGACGACGGCGGTGTTCTCATCGAGGACGGAGTCGTAGGCACTGAGCTCGATGACACCTTCGTCGCTCACCGGCACCCACTTCACCGTTGCACCGCGGCGTTCCTGCGCGAGCCACACGTGGCCGATTGTCGGAAACTCCGCTTCGGTGACGACGACGTTCTTGCGTGGGCCGCTGAAGTCGATCGCGCTCGCGACGGCGCTCGTCGCTTCGGACACCGAGCCGAAGATCGCCACGTCATCGGGCGATGCATTGATCAGCCGCGCGAACTCGGCCTTTGCGAGCCGCACTTCTTCCATCCACGCATCCCAATCCATCCCCGCGCCATTCCACGATGCGAGATACCGCTCGGCCGCCGCGCGCGTGACGTCACACTGCGGCGATTGCGAGCAGTTGTTGAGCGGTATTAACGAGGAGAGCAGGGGAATGCGCTTCCGCCAGCCGTCGAGATCGTAACCGGGGGCGGCGAGCATAGGTGAAGTCGATGTCGTCATTTCTGGATCAGCGTGACGACTGAATCACCTGGAAATACATCGTCAGCTGGCCCGCGTTGAACATCGAGAGCTGCTGCATCATCGACGCGAGCATCTGGTCCGATCGCATGTAGCCCCCGCCGGACCGGCTGTAGCCCATGCCGTTGAACACCGAGCGAATGAACGTGCTCGTGGAATCGAGCGGCAGCGTGCCGACGTTCGTGTAGAACTTCTTCCAGTCGTCTTCCTGCTGGAAGAGATACTGTTCGACATTCGAGAGGTAGAATGCCGTCACCGTGGCCTGGTGATCCTTGAGATATTGTCCGACGGCGCGAATCGCCTTCGGGCCCGCGAAATCACCAACGAGCGGCACGACGAGATTGTTCGACTCCAGGTCCTTGAGCGCGCGGAAGTTCGCTTCATTCGCCATGTAGCTGCGATTCAACCCGGCACTGTCCGTCTCGATCTGCAGCTCTGCCCAACTGGGCATGCGTCCCCGGCCGTAGCCGCCACCCTGCATGTTCGAGTTGTAATTGATGTCGGGACCATACGCCACGAACGTGTGATAGACGTAATTGATCGTGCTCGAGTCGGCATCCGACAACTTGAATCCATGCTGCTTCGTGAGGCGGTCGTAGATCGCGGCAACGTTGCGGCGGTACGCCACGGTGTCCGGCGGTACGGCTTGAAACGCGGCGAGGATCGCCTTGGGGCTCGATCCGGTATCGAGTCCGGCCGGCCGAGCGCGCGCAAAGAGGCGCGCCGTGAAATCGGCGCGATCGCTCGACTGCTCGATCAACGCCTTGTACATCAGGTGCGTCAGCATGTTCTGGCGCCGGATGTCGAAGATGAACGCGATCTTCGGCTTGAGCGCCACGAGATACGTGAAGTTCTGATCGGGTCCAACGCCGAGGTAGACGCCGCCAGGCTTGGTCGTGCGCTGGAGGTCCGGAATCACCCACTGATAGGTGTTCTCGTTCGACGTGAAGTTGTCGGAGCGGAAGTATCCGTTCGTCTCCGAGAAATCGGTGACGAGCTTCCAGAACGCGCTGTCGCTGAGCTTTGTCGGAATGCTCTGCGCCGCGGCGCCTGATGTAACGGCGGCGAGCGACACGAGCACGAACAGCCACGCGGCGCGAAGGCGGCGGAGCGACACAGCGTTGTGCAGGGCGGTGGGCACGAATAGTCACGAGGAGATTGGCGCCTGATTATGGCGCAATACGCGAACGGTGGAAAGATGGAACCGGCCTCCGCCCAACCCAGCCGCCCGTGTCCCATCCGTCCACCGTCTCCGCGCGACCCCACCGCCGCGCTATGTCGCCTTACACTTGGCTACTTACTGCCACACCAGATTGAAATCGTAGAAGCCGTAGCCGCCCTGCGGATCGCGAATGCGAAGGACCGTCGTGTAGCCGTTGTAGTTCGACGGCTGCTGGATCACCGTCACCGTGCCGCGACCCTGATTCTGGACCACGCTGACGTTCGCCGCGCCGCGCGGCATGTTCAGGTTGCCCTGATCGGCCCGAATGTTCGTGGGCTGCTGGCCGCTCAGATTGCGATACGTCATGCGGCCGTTCTGAATGCGGATCTCGAGCTCGCCGTCGACGTTCCCGCTCCAGTGCAGCGCCTGACTCGCACCCTGCGGATAGTAGTTGCCGTTGACGCCGTTGTTGATGCCGTTGTTGATGCCGTTATTGCCGCGCCCCCGGTCACGGTGGTCACGTCGGTCGCGATCGCGACGATCGTCATTGCTGTACACGTCGCCGTTCGAGTAGCTCTGCCAGTACGCGGCCAGGCGATAATTGGTCGCGCCCGACTGCGGATCCGACACCCGCACGATGGTCGTGTAGCCATTCTGCGCGCTCGGCTGTTGAACGACGTCGACGCTGCCGCGGCCGTTCAGCACCTGCACCTGCACCTGGCCGTCGCCGCGTGGCAACGTGCTGAAGGTTCTGACGCGCGCGGCCCGCGTGTCGGTATTCGTCATCGCGTTCGTGCGGACGTTGTTGCCGCGCATGACGATCTGAACTTCCTGATCCACGCGGCCGTTCCACTCGAACAGCTCCTGCCCACTCTGCGCCATCGCCATCGGCGCGGCGCTGATGATTCCCACGGCTGCCATCGGCAGCGATCTCTGAATCCAACGAGCGAGTTGCATCTATCCACTCCTGTGAAAGTCGATCACTCACGTCCACTCACGGCGCGATCGAGTCTGCGCTCATTCAAAAGGCACCCGGCGTGCCTGACGCGCGGCAATCCGAGACAATTCGTGTGAAAAAAGCACAAGTGGCTGTTGTTACTCGGCTTGCGGGCTTGCGTGACGAAGTCAGCGGGCGCAGGCGTGTGACGCACCGCACACCCCGCCCATGGAAATCGTCTCTGTAATGAGACAGCACGGCGTCAACGCCCGCGGACGCCGTCCAGCGCGCACCGACCTCTAGCAGCCTCGAGCCCAAACGGGCAGTTTTCCGCCCGTGCTTTCCCGCTCCATCGGCCAGGTGCACGCCACGGCGCTCGTCGTTGGCATCATCATCGGCGCCTCCATCTTCGTACAACCGTCGGTCATCACCGGCACCGTCCCCACGGTCGGCGCGGTGTACGCCGTCTGGATCGTGTCCGGCGTGCTCACGCTCTGCGGCGCGCTGATCGCGGCCGAGCTGGCCTCGGCGTTTCCGCAAGCGGGCGGCGTCTACGTGTTTCTCCGCGAAGCGTTCTCGCCAGGCGTCGCGTTTCTCTGGGGCTGGGCGATGTTCTGGACGATGCACACCGGCATCATCGCCGTCATCGCGATGGTCTTCGCGCGATACCTCGCCTTTTTCGTTCCGGTCGGCGACGCGGGAATGCGCGTGCTCGCGGTGGGCGGCATCATCGTGTTGACGGCCGTGAACTACGTCGGCGTCAAGCAGGGCAGCGTATTGCAGACCACGCTCACGATTCTGAAAGTGGCCGCGATCGCGCTGATCATCGTTGCGGCCTTCACGATCACGCCGCGCACGGACGTCGGGCACACGGTCGATTCGTCGGCATCGGCAGCCGGCCTGTCGCTTCGTTCATTCGCGCTGGCGCTCGTCGCCGGACTCTTCGCGTTCGGCGGCTGGCACATGGTGACGTATGCCGCCGAGGAGACGCGTGAGCCGGAGCGGACGATTCCGCGCGCGCTCGTGGCGGGCGTGCTGATCGTGACGGCAAGCTACGTCGCGCTCAATGCGGCCTACTTTCATCTACTCGCTCCGCAGGCGATCGCGAAGTCGGCGCACGTCGCGGCCGACGCGGCGGACGTGCTCCTTGGCCGCGGTGGCGCGGCGGTGATGTCCGGCGTCGTCGTGGTCTCGACGTTCGGTGCGCTGAACGGCGTCATTCTCGCCGGACCGCGCGCGTACCTGGCGATGGCGCGCGACCGCTTGCTCGTGCCGTGGGCGGCGGCGATCCATCCGCGCTTTCGCACGCCGCATCGCGCGATTCTGCTGCAGGGCGTGTGGGCCGTGATCCTGGTGTCGACCGGCACCTATCGCGCGCTGTTCACGCGCGTCGTGTACACCGAGTGGCTATTCTTCGCCTTGATGGCGATCGGGTTGATGCGCCTGCGATCGCGCGCGAATTATCGGCCGGCCTACCGCGTATGGGGTTTTCCCGTCGTGCCGGTCGTGTTCATCGTTTCGTCGCTTTCCATCGTAATCAATCAAGTGGTGTCGGACGGCCTGAACGCGTGGCTCGGGTTGGGTTTCGTTGCCGCGGGGTGGCCGGTGTATCTCCTGGTGTCTCGCAGGTCGACCTTACTCACGACCCCTTCTCGACATGCTGATTGACGTTCACAATCACTTCTATCCACCCGAATACCTCGGCGCGCTCGAGAAGGGCGACAGTGAGGTGAAGATCACCATCGATGCAGAGGGCAATCCCTGCATCCATTACCCGGGAGACTACAACGTCGCCGTGCGCGGGCATCGCGACATCGATTACCGGCAGGAAGTAGTGGAGCGCGAAGGCGTCGATACGCAGATCATCACCTTCACCACGCCGGGCACGCACGTCGAGTCGCCGGAGCGCGCGGTGCGATTCGCGCGTCTCGTCAACGATGCATTCGCCAAGATCGTGCGTGAACGCTCGCCGCGCTTCAAGTCGCTGGCGACGCTGCCGCTGAACGATCCGGCCGCATCCGTCGCCGAACTGACGCGTGCGATGACGCAGCTGGGCTTTCCGGGCGCGATGGTCTTCAGCAACGTGAACGGCGTGGCGCTCGCCGACAAACGCTACGAGCCGTTGTGGGCCGAAGCCAACCGACTGGGCGCGATCATCCACATCCATCCGACCGATCCGGTCGGTGTCGAAGCGATGACGGACTATTGGCTGATGCCGCTGGTTGGATTCCTGGCCGATACGACCCTTGCCGCGGCGAAGCTGGTCTTCGCCGGCGTGCCCGAGCGCTACCCGAACATCAAGTGGGTGCTCGGCCACCTGGGCGGTGCGATTCCGTATCTGGTCGAGCGTCTCGACCGCGGATTCGAGGCGTTTCCGGACTGCCGGGCGGACATTTCGAGGAAGCCCAGCGAGTATTTACGGAATTTTTATTACGATTGTGTGAACTTCGATCCGAACGCGCTGCGGTGCTGTGTCGATTTCGCCGGCGCCGGCCAACTGCTGGCGGCGAGCGACTATCCGCACCAGATCGGGAGCATCTCGAAGATGAAGGCGAGTCTGGCGGCGCTTCGAGTGAGCGACGAGGAGCGAAAGAAGATCATGTCCGAGAATGCTCGGCAACTTTACAAACTCTAGTGGTTGTCCCCCTCTAACTCTCCTGCTCGTCCGGCGGCGGAAACCCATGCTGCTGCCGGCCGACCCTCGCTTCATGCTTGGCGGTCGTCTTGTACAGCTCGAACCGCCCGTCCGAGGCCGGTTCGGCGACACGGGTCCGCAACGCCTGCATCTGCTTCGTCGACAGCGGCTTGAATCCGCAGGCGACACCCAGATTCTGTCGCAACACCCGCATCGAGTCGATGCCACTCACCGTCGTCGCGACGGGAAGGCTCATCGCGTACGCCAGGCCCTCCTGCGCGGTGATCAGTTTTTTCTTCACCATCGTTCCTTCGCCGCCGAGACTCTTCATCCCGATTGGCCCAATGCCGCGGCGCAGGAGCTCGGGGAGCACCTGTTGCTCGAAGCTCCGGAACGTCGAGTCGAAGCAATTGAGCGGCATCTGTACCGTGTCGAACGGATAGTCGTACGACAACATGCGGAGATGCAGCGCAGGGTCCTTGTGCCCGGTAAATCCGACGAAGCGCACCTTGCCTTGCCGGCGCGCCCTGTCGAGCGCCTCGATCACCCCGCCCTTCATGAAGTGGCGTTCCGGATCGTTATAGAATGCCACCTCGTGCACTTGCTAGAGATCCAGATAGTCGGTCTTGAGACGCCGCAGGGATTCCTCGAGCTGTCGCATCGCGACCTTCGCGTCGCGGCCGTGCGTGCAGACCTTCGTCATCAGGAACACTTTGTCTCGGCGGCCCACCAGCGCCTTGCCCAGGCGATCTTCGCTCCTGCCGTCGTGATATTCCCACGCGTTGTCCATGAAAGTGATTCCCGCGTCGATCGCCGCATGCACGATTCGCGTCGCTTCACGTTCGGTACCGACGAGCCCCAGATGAAATCCGCCGAGGCCGATGGCCGAGACGTATTCGCCGGTCGTGCCGAGCGCTCGCCGAGGGATGTCGCCCGGGACCGGTGCTCGGTACGATGTCAACGGACGAGTTCGCGGGGCACGCTTGCGGGTCGGCACGGGTTGCTCCTCTGGCTGTGGTCGGCCGACTGCTGCAAGATCAAGGCGAGCGTTTCGTCGCTGCATGATCGATGAACTGACTGCTCGGGAGCGCCAATGATCAACGGAGTGCACGCCATCATCTACTCGAAGCGCGCCGAGGCCATTCGCGCGTTCTTCCGCGAGCGACTCGGCTGCCCGAGCGTCGACGCCGGAGGCGGCTGGCTGATTTTTGCGCTGCCGCCGGCCGAGATCGCGATGCATCCCGATGACGGCGACGAGGATCGCTGTGAGCTGTACCTGATGTGCGACGACCTCGCCGCGACGCTGGATGCGCTGCACCTGAAGGGCGTCGAGACGTCGGGCGAGATCCACGAGGAGCGCTGGGGCCGGCTGACGTCGATCCGCATCGCCGACGGAAGCGAGATCGGGCTGTATCAGCCGAAGCATCCCACGGCGATCAATATGAAACCCTGAATGAGTAAAGCATATAGTTCGCTGGCGGCCGCGCTGTTGCTGGCGGCGACGTCGGCCTGCGCTCAGGAAACGACGCGCAAGAGCCAGCTCGGCGTCGTCACCCAGTGGATCGCCGGCACGAAGGTCGAGATCACGTATCGGCGTCCGGTCGCGCGAGGACGCGAGCTGTTCGGCGCGCTCGTACCGTACGGCCGGATGTGGACGCCAAGTGCCGACAGCGCGGCGCGACTCAGCACGTCGGGTCCGATTCACATCAACGGCAAGGCGCTGCCCGCGGGCACGTACAGTCTGTGGGCCATTCCCGACTCCGCATCGTGGTCGCTCATCGTGAACCGGAACGCGGTCCTGTTTCATCTTGCCGTGCCGACCAGCGGTGAGGTGCTGCGCGTTGATGCGAAGCCCGAGCGGGGAGAGCATGTCGAAACGCTCATGTTCGCGTTCCCGATGACCGACGCCGATTCGGCGCGGCTCGAGCTGCGCTGGGGCACGACCGTTGTCCCGTTCACGATCAAAGCGGGCGATTGAGGAGTGGTCTGGCGTAGGGCGCTTGGACGCGCCATAGTCCCGAGCCATGAAACGTTTTCTTCTCGCTGCCGTGGCGCTCGTCGGCGCGACGCTGTCAGGCTGCGCGCGTCCCAGCCAGACGCTCGAGCTCGAGTTCTATCCCTCGCCGCGGCCGAACGCCGTGTTCTCGCCAGCGGTGCGCGTCGGCAACATCATCTTCCTGTCGGGCCAGATCGGAACGGACAGCCTGAATCGTCTCGTGCCGGGCGGGCTGCAGGCCGAAGCGCGTCAGGCGCTCAACAACGTGAAGGCTACGCTCGAGCGATACGGCTCATCGATGGATCGCGTCGCGAAGTGCACGGTGTTCCTCGCGGACTTCGCGAAGGACTACAACGACTTCAACGAGATCTACGCGACGTACTTCCGCGCGCGGAAGCCGGCGCGCAGCGCGTTCGGCGCGACCAACATCGCGCTTGGCGCGCGGCTGGAAATCGAGTGCATCGCCGTTGTCGACTGATCGCCGCGCGCCCGCTCGGCGTCAGCTCGAGTAATACGCCGCGTTCTCGTCAATGTAGCCTTTGGTGAGATCGCAGCCATAGGCCGTCGCCTCACCGTCGCCGACGCCGAGCGCGACTTCGATGTCGACGACGTCGGACTCGAGCGTCTTGCGAACCACGGCGTCCTCGAAGTCGAGCCGGCGTCCGCCGCTTACCACGGCGTGGCCGTTGATCCAGGCATCGGTCGATTCCACGGCGATCGTGCAGTCGACGCATTTGCCCACGGCCATCAGCAATCGCCCGACATTTGGATCGGCGCCGTGCACCATCGTTTTCACGAGCGGTGAATTGATGAGCGACTTCGCGATACGGCGCGCCTCGTCCTCATTCCTTGCGCCGCGCACCGTCGCACGAATCAGATGCTCGGCGCCTTCGCCGTCGCGCGCGAGAATCTCCGTCATGCGAATGCAGCCGGTGACGAGCGCCGCGGCGAACGCGCGTTCATCCACCGGTCCGGCTTTTCCGTTCGCGAGGATGGCGCACGTATCCGACGTGCTCGTGTCGCTGTCGACTGACAACATATTGAATGACAGACGCACTGCTTCGCGCAGCATGCCGTCGAGCGTCGGCGCGTCGATTGCCGCGTCGGTGAACATGTAGGCGAGCATGGTCGCCATGTTGGGCTCGATCATGCCGGAGCCTTTGGCGATCCACGTGATGGTCGCATCGCCGACGCTCGCCGACAGCGCTTTGGGATGCGTGTCGGTCGTCATGATGCCTTCGGCGCCGACGAGCGGGTCATCCTGCAGGTCGGCCGACATGCCCTGAATGCCGCGCTCGATGGTCTCGATCGGCAGTTGCACGCCGATGACGCCGGTGGAGCTCACCAGCACGCGGTCGGCACTGGTGCCGATCTCATTCGCGGCGGCCGCGGCCATGCGCCGCGCGTACTCGATGCCGCGCTCGCCCGTTGCGACGTTGCTGCACTTGCTGTTCGCGACGACCGCGCGGAGCAGCCCACCGCGAATGGTCTCGCGGCCAAGAATGATCGGAGCGCCCGGGAATTGGTTGCGCGTGAAGACCGCGGCCGCGACAGCGTCGGTCTCGCTCACGAAGAGCGCGAGATCCTTGGCGGTTGGCTTGAGCCCGCAGTTGCGGCTGGCGCACCGGAAGCCGAGCGGGAATTTCGGGGTGTCGTGAAACGTCATGGCGGCGTCGGCGTGGAATGCAAAGGCGGAAGCGCGTAAGATAGAGGTATTCCGTGCGGGAACCCAGAAGCGGAGGCATGCATGCTGGTCAAGGATTTCATCGACGAATACGGCCGCTGGCGCGCGGCGACCGAGAAGGCGATCGCGCAGGCGCCGGACGACGTGTTGAACAAGGTCTATTCACCGGACGGCAACTCGATCGCGATGATCGTGCGGCACGTGGCGGGCAATCTGGCGTCGCGCTTCACGGACTTTCTCACGAGCGACGGCGAAAAACCGTCGCGCGATCGCGAGGGCGAGTTCGCGCCGGCGTCGCTGTCGAGAGCCGAGCTCGAAACGACGTGGCGGAGCGGATTCGAGATCGTGGAGCGCGAGTTGTCCAAGGTCACGGACGAGGACATGGCGCGCACCGTGAAGATTCGCGGTGTCGAGCTGACGGTGCACGAAGCGCTCTGCCGCTCGCTGGCGCACATCGCCAATCATTGTGGCCAGATCATTCTGCTGGCCAAGATCGGTGCCGGGAACGAATGGAAGGCGATCACGATCCCGCGCGGCGGATCGGCGCGGTACAATCAGAATCCGGGAATGGAAAAAGCGGCGACGGCCGCGCGCGCATTCTCGAAATGAGCGTATGGTAAATACAATACTGATATGATGATTATCGCATGATCGTGCCGGCGTGAGCATTCTCGTCGAAGCCGCGGTCGAGTCCCTCGCGGACGCCTTGGCCGCGGTGGACGGCGGCGCGGACCGCCTCGAGCTGTGCGCCGAGCTGCGCGAAGGCGGCACGACGCCGGCGGCGCGCCTGATCGAGGACGTCCTCGACCGCGTCGACGTGCCCGTGATGGTCATGATCCGCCCGCGCGGCGGCAACTTCGTCTACACGATGCACGAGCTCGACACCATGCGCCGCGACATCGAGCTCGTTCGCGAGCTCGACGCCGACGGCATCGTGCTCGGCGTCCTCGACGCGCGCAACGAAGTCGATGTGTATCGCTGTCGGGAGCTCATGGACATGGCCGACGGTCTGCCGGTGACGTTCCATCGCGCGTTCGACCGCATCGTCGATCAGGCGCACGCGCTCGAGAGCCTCATCGAGCTTGGCATCACGCGAGTGTTGACGTCGGGCGGTGCCGACACGGCGGAGCGCGGCATCGATCAGCTGCGCGACCTGGTGGAGGCCGCGGACGGCACCATCAGCATTCTTGCCGGCGGCGGGGTGCGCGACCAGAATGTCGCGGAAATCGTACGAGAGACCGGCGTGCCGGAGGTGCACCTGCGCTGCGAGGGGGACGCCGAGCGTATTCGGCGCGTCAAGAACGTGCTGGCGTTTGACGACTGATGAACCACGGATGACCGACCCCCGTTCGCTATCGCGCCGCGACGCGGTGAAGAGCCTCGCGGCGCTGACCATCGCCGCGCCGGCCATCCTGCGCGGCCGATACCGTCCGGTGCCCTGGTCCAACGCGGAATACTCCGCGCACGCCATCGCGTTGATGGAGCAGGCGACCGCCGTCGACATGCTCAATCAGTTTCGCTTCGACGATTATGCCGAGCATCCGCCCAAGGCGACGCTGTGGCTGACCAGGGCGAACGCGTTCACCGACGCCGACGCAACGCCGTACCGCGATTCGCACATACGCGTGTTCGGCCTGGGCCACGGCGCCGATGACTACTCGGCGGCGGTCAAATGGATGGCGCAGTGGAGCGGCTTCGTCGCCAGCTACGATCAGTGGTTCATGCGTATCGATGACGCGCGCGATTTCGAGCGGACGCGCACGGCGGGGAAGGTGGGCATACTCTTCACGTTTCAGAACTCTGATCAGTTCCGCTCGCCCGCCGACGTCGACGAGTTCTACGCCTTGGGCCTCAGACTCTCGCAGCTCACCTACAACTTGCAGAATCGCATTGGCGCGGGCTTTCTCGAGCAGGTGGACTCGGGTCTGACGATGTTCGGCCAGTCGATCGTGTCGCGTATGGAAAGCGTGGGCATGGCGGTGGACGTGTCGCACTGCGGCGACCGCACGACGCTCGATACGCTGGCCGCGGCGAAGAGGCCGGTCGTGTTCAGTCACGCAAGCTGCCGCGCGCTCGTGCCCGGTCATCTGCGTTGCAAAACGGACGAGATGATCACGAAGATGGCCGCGACCGGCGGCGTCATGGGCATTCCGTTCTTGCGCTTCGTCATCAAGGATCGCGAACCCGTCACGATCGACGATGTGCTCGATCATTTCGATCACGTGGCGAAGCTCGTTGGTGTCGAACATGTCGGCGTGGGCAGCGACATGGACATCATCGGCAATCCGAATCCGGTGACGGGCGGCCGGAACGAGATGCCGAGCGGACAGCCGAACTTCGAGCGGTATCACGTGCACACGGACGCGGAGGGCCGTCTCACGATCAAGGGACTCGACCATCCGTTGCGGATGTACGATCTGACGGAAGGCCTGATTCGTCGGAAGTACAGTGATTCGGACATCCTGCTCATGCTTGGCGGGAATTGGGTGCGGGTGATGACGCAGTTGTGGGGCGGCTGAGCTCCCGCCGCCGCGCAGCCGAGCCGACCAGTGCGCATCCCGCGCGTATACGCCACCACGATCCGCGTTCTGGCAAGCTATCTGTGGCTTCGGCTTCAGCGTCCGTTGATGTCCGACGCCGCATACGCGCGGCGATTGCACGCGCGGCACCGCGTAAATGCGCGGCGCATTCGCGACACGATCGTCGCCGCCGGCGGCCTATTCATCAAGGTTGGGCAGTTGATCAGCATCATGACCAACTTTCTGCCGCCGGAATTCCGCGGTGAGCTCGAGGGACTGCAGGATCGCTTGCCGCCCCGTCCGTTCGAGGACGTCCGCCGGCGAATCGAATTCGAACTGAAGCAGCCGATCGAATCCTTATTCAAGGAATTCGATCGCTCCCCCATCGCGACCGCCTCACTCGCCCAGGTGCACGCGGCCACGTTGCACGACGGCCGTCGCGTCGCCGTGAAAGCGCAGCACCGTGACATCGACGCCGTCGCGCGCCAGGATCTCGAGGTCATTCGGCGCATCTTGAGCGTCGTGCAATGGTTCACCGGCGTGCAGGGCCTCGAGTCGTATCACCCCGACATCGCGAAGATGATCGCCGAGGAGCTGAACTTCGCGCAGGAGGCGGAGAACATTCGGCGTATCGGGGCGAACTTCGCGGGCGATCCGATGGCGCGCGTTCCCGTGGTCGTGAGTGAATTGTCGACGACGCGCGTCCTGACGACCGAGTTCGTCGAAGGAACCAAGGTCACGGATTTCGAGGGACTCTCGGCGCGGCGGTTCGAGCGTCGTGATGTGGCCGCACGCGTCGTCGCGGCCTACTGCCGAATGATCTTCGTCGACGGCGTCTACCACGCCGACCCGCATCCCGGCAACATCTTCGTGGCGCCGGACGGCGCGATCGCGTTCGTCGACTTCGGCGCGGTCGGCGTGCTCGGGCCGAACATGCGCGAGGGCATTCCGGCTTTCTTCGAGGGGATCATTCGCCGGGATCCGCGCCGGATCACCGACGCCATTCGCACGATGGGCTTCATCGCGCGCGATCCGAACAGTGTTGCCATCGCCGAGCGCGCGATTACGTACTTTCAAACAAAGGTCTTCGATCAATTCAACGCCGACGACTGGGGGCTCGGCGACTTGCAGGTGGACATGGCGTCGAGGCTCGAAACGCTCGCCGATCTGCGAAAGCTCGACGTTGGCTTCCGTCAGCTCACGACGACGTTTCGTGTGCCGAAGGATTGGGTGCTCCTCGAGCGGACGCTGTTGTTGTTGCTCGGCCTCTGCACCGAGCTCGATCCAACGTGGAATCCAATGACCGTGATTCGTCCCTATCTGGAGGACGTCGTGCTCGGAAAAGATCGTGATTGGGGAGAGCTGCTGCGCGGATCGCTCAAGGACATGGCGCGAACCGCCATCACGCTGCCCGACGATCTGCAGAAGGTGACGGCGCGGATCAATCGCGGCGAGCTCGAGATTCGCGTTCCGGAAATCGCGCATGCGACGCGCGTGATGTACGCGGGCGTGCGTCAGCTGATCTATGCGATTTTCACGACCGCGTGCGGGGTGATCGCGTATCAGGCGTACGATCGCGGGCAATTTTTCTTGTCGAGGTTTCTCGCCGCCGCAACGCTCGTCGCCGCGGCGAGTCTGATCGTCTCGATGCGCCGCACGCGCTGACGCAGTTCGTCACTTGAGACCGTACACGGCCGCCGCGTTGTCATGCAACACCATGCGCGCGAGCTGCTGCGCACGGTCGCGCGAGATCTCGTTGTCACGCAGCATGCCGGTGAGCGCGATCGCCAGTGCTTTGCGCGCCGTGGTCGATCCGACCCACGCGACTTGCTCCCAGCCTTGCTCGACGCCGCCGTCGAACGCGTCGGTGCCGAAGAGCACCTTGTCCGGCCACTCGCCGAGCCATTGCCGTAGTACGCCCGCCAGCTCTGTCGGTGACAGAATGATGTCCATCATCGAGATGTCGGCGTAGACGTTCGGCTTGCTGATTTCGCCCGACGTCTCGCCGATCAACGGCCAGCCGCCGTGAACGATGATGAACTTCGTCCCTCGCAGTGTCGAATCATTGAACGCCGGCTCGAGCAGATGGGGCGCCGCGCCGCGCGGCGAATAGAATCCGCCGAACGTCTCGAGCACGTGAATCTGAATGGGCAGGTGCTGTCTGCCGGCTTCGCGTGCGATCGCCCGAAAGAGGTAATCCTCGAGCGCCTTGTACTCGGCATGACTCGGCACGCCGCCACGGACGTACTTGGCATAGACGCGTTGCGCCATCGCCGTGTCCGGATCGTCGAAGTCGAGCGGTCTCAAATACGCCGCCTCGAACTTGATCCCCGCGGCACCGTTGGCCTTCTCGCGGGCGAGCGTCGGGTTCACGACGGTGCGTACATAGTCGTCGAGCGTGCCGGGGAGCGACTTGACGTTGACGTCACGCAGGTAGCGCTGCAACAGCCTGGCTTCGCGCGGATACAGTGGACGAGTGTCGGGCGTGCGCGCCGCTTCGGCGCGCGTGTCGAGCGGAAGCATGAGCGCATCGACGAACGAGATCCACTTGAAGCGCGATGCCGGCAGTCCCGCGCCCATGACGATGCGGTTCGACATCATGACGTCGATGCCCGCTTGATCCAACGCCCACGCCGGAAATTGCTGTCCTTTCGACTTCTGCGCCGCCGTGACCGCGGCCTTTAGAGAAGTATGATAGGCGTCGCCGGTCAGCGTCGCCGGAACGTGGTACAGCGCGGCTTGGGCCTGACGCCAGATCGGGTCGTCGGGCTTGAGACGGTGGGGCAGGTCGAACGGCGGAATGCCGTCGAGGGGCAGGGCATCGAATTCGGTATCCGCCGCCGCGCCCGCCGGAACCGGCCGCATGGGATGCGCGTGGTTGTCGATGGCGCGGATCGCGTTGATGTAGCGCGCGAGGTCGGCGTCGATGGGTGCCTGGCCGCGCAGTACGGCGGGGCCGAGCACGATGAAAAGGCTCGTCAGAGCAGCGACAGGGAGGCGTCGCGACACGAAATCTCCGGTATGGGGAAACGGTGCGAGGCGGATATACGGCGGAGTGCCGACCAGGTCAATAAAGCTCTAGCGCCCCCCTCGACGGAGGGCGAAGTTGTGCCATCCCCACCACTGGTAGCAGAGCGAGCGCGTGAGCGCGTCGACGGGTTCCATCTCCGGCAAGTTCGCTGAACGGTACACGATCGAGCGCGAGCTTGGTCGTGGTGCGACATCGGTCGTGTACCTCGCGCACGATCTCGATCACGGGCGAATGGTCGCGATCAAGTGGTTGCGGCAGGAGCTGGCCGAGTCGCTCGCGGCCGATCGCTTCCTGCGCGAGATCAAGCTCACCGCGCAGTTGCAGCATCCCAACATCGTGACGGTGCTCGCGTCGGGCGTCTACAACGGCCGCCCGTACTTCGCGCTTCCGTACATGGACGGTGGAACGCTCCGGGAACGGCTGCAGAACGAGAAGCAATTAGCGATAGAGGAAGTCGTTCGCATCGGGACGACGATCGCGGGCGCGTTGGCGTTCGCGCACGAACGCAACTTCCTCCATCGCGATGTGAAACCGGAGAACATTCTCTTCACGGGCGGGCAGGCGTGCTTGTCGGATTTCGGCATCGCTCGGGCGTTGACGCGCGCGTCCGACGATTCGACGACGACGACCGGCATGGTGCGCGGGACGCCGGCGTACATGAGTCCCGAGCAGGCGGCAGGCGAAGAGTACTATGACGGGCGCAGCGACATCTATTCGCTCGCGTGCGTGCTCTACGAGGCACTGGCGGGCGTGCCGGCGTTCATGGGCGCGTCGTCGCAGATCGTGCTCGCGCAACGGATGACCCATGAGCCGCGGCCGGTCGGCGTCTATCGGCCATCGGTCTCCGCGGAGCTCGAATCGGTGTTGGTGAAGGCGTTGGCGATTGCGCCGGCGGATCGGTATCAGACAGCGCGAGATTTCGCGGCTGCCTTGGGCCGTGTGGATACGACGGTGCAATCGGTCGGCGCGACCGCGGCGCGAAAAAGAGCCAAGGCTCGCAAGCGGCGCGTGGTCTGGGGCGTTGCGGGCGTTGCCGTTCTGGCTGCGGCGAGCGCGCTCGCGGTGAATCGCGATCGGGTCGAATCGTGGTTCATGCCGAGTGTCACGTTGGACACGACGCGTGTGGCGGTACTCCCATTCGAGGTGGCCGGCGGGTTCTCGGCCGATCAACATCTCGATGACTTGCTTGCCGAGGGCCTGCGGCGTTGGCGTCCGCTGACGCTCGTCGACGGATTCCAGGTCGCCGACGCGATGCGGCGCTCGACCACCGTACACGGCGACGCGGACGTCGCACGGGCGGTGGGCGCTGGACGATACGTTCGCGCGCGCATCGTACGGCTCGGGGACTCCGCCAGACTCGACGCATCACTGGTCGAAACGCGCTCTGGCGCTGTGGTCCATACGACACATTTGCTGATGCCGGCGGAATCGGCGCTGGCGGTGACGACGTACCATCGCGTCGCCGATTCGCTGCTCTTGCGCGGCGAGCGTCCGACCTCCGGTCTCGATACCGTCGAGGTGAGCGGCAGCCTTCCGGCAACGCAAGAGATGATTGCCGCGCAGTCGGCACTTCGAGACTGGGATCTCGCGCGTGCCGAGTCGCTCTACGCGCACGCGCTTCAGCTCGAGCCCTCGGCGACGCGTGCGGCACTGTGGCTGGCGCAGTTGCGCGCGTGGCAGCCGTCGAGCCGCAACGACACCTGGCGTGCGCTGGCGCGCCAGGCGGCAGACAACGGCGGCAGCCTTGGCGTGACCGAACGACAGATGGCATCCGCGCTCGCGTTGATGGCGAACGAGAACTATCCGGCGGCGTGCGCGCAGTACCGCCAGATGACGAAGCAGTCGCCGCAGAGCTTCGTCGCATGGTACGGGTTGGCGTCTTGCCTCGACGGTGATCAGATCGTCGTTGCCGATGGCCGCGGTGGTTGGCGTTTTCGCTCGAGCTATCAGGAGGCGGTGTCGGCGTACATCCGCGCGTTCGATCTTCTTCCGTCGGCGTACCGAAGCTATCAGGGCGGCGCGTATTCCCGACTGCGGCGCCTGCTGTTCACGGGCTCGCGGTATTTGCGCTTCGGCCGCTCGCTTGACGTTCCGGCGCGACACTTCACCGGCCGGCCGGTGCTGCGCGGCGATACCATGCAGATGATCCTGCAGCCGCTGGAGCAAACACAGGGTGGTCAGACGCTGCCCGATCCTGAGGATTGGCGTCGTTCGCTCGTGCGCAGCCGCGCGTTGTTTCGTCAGATCGCCACAGGGTGGGCGTCGTCGCTCCCCCAGAGTCCCGGCGCGAAGGAAGCGCTTGCCGTCGCCCTGGAGATCGACGGCGATCCGGCTGCAGCCGACACGCTTCGCGCGGCCATTCGGCTAACGAACGACCGAACGACGCGACTTCGCCTGCTCGCCAATTTGGCGTGGCTCGAGATCAAGTTCGCGACGCCGAGTGCGCCGAATCGTCTGGTGGCGGTGCGCGCGCTCGCGGATTCTGTGCTCGCGACGGCCGATCCGAGCGACGTTCGTCAAGCAACGTTCGTCGCGTTCTTTGGAACGATCGCCGGGCGTTGCGATGTGGTTGCACGGGCGATGCAGACGTCATCAGACCCGATCGCGCAAATTGCGCGTATTCCGCAGCGAGCAGCGGCGATGGCTGACATTCGGCTGGTACTGACGGTCATGGGGTGTCCGGTCTCCCACGGGGTGGCGTCGATCGGTGAGATCATCCAGACCGCGGCAATCGCGGGGCAGCCGTTGTCGGTACAGATGTCCGCCCAGAGTTTCTTGCTTGCGCGCATCCTTCGCTTTGCCGAACCACTCGATACACTCTGGGCGGCGAAGCTGGCGCCGCGAGATCCCGTCGTCGCCATGCGATTGTTCGTCGAGCGTGGAGCTGTGGATTCGGCGAGATCGCGGCTGCAACAGATCGAGAACACTCGGCGTGCGTTTGTTTCGGCGGACATTCCACCAGATGCCGTTTTGCCGAACGTCAGCGCATTGCTGGCGTTTGGCGATCGCGCCACGGCTCGGCAACGATTAGACTCGATGTTCGCAGCGGCAAAACTCTTCCAGCCGCTCGAGTCGGATCAGCCAACTGACGGCGCGGTGACGCTGGGCTCGTTCATTCGTGCGATGCGCGTGCGTGAATCGGTCGCCGCCGATGCCGACGATCGCGACCGATGGCATCGCGCCGCTCAAGCGCTATGGCCCAGTGATCCAAGTTCATTTCCTGCCCAAAAAATTCAGCCGTAACTCGCCGAATCCTGCAGTCAACTCCGACACGAGGACGTGACGATGGCAACGACACTGCGGTGGATGCCGGTGCTGATGGTGGCAGCGTGGACGGCGGCGTGCGCGGCGAGACCGGAGCCTTCCGTGTTCGATAATCCGTGCTCGTCGACGAATCATTTCGCAGGAAGCAAGTGGAAGTTGCCTACGGAAGGGTTGCACCACATGCCCGTAGGCCCGACCGGTATCGTCGCCGAGTACGCGGGACTGAAGCCTATCCACGTGGAGACGGGGCACGCTCCATCGACGACGTCCACGCCGCCGTCACCGCCACCGGGCGGCGCACCTGCTGGAATCGCACCGGGACGAGGGCGAGCGACCGGGACGTCGACCGTCGTGACCACGGCCACGACTACACCGCCGCCGCCGCCGTCAGGAGCGACGCACTCGGACGCAAGCCTCCTTCCCGTCCGATATGGAAGCGTGCAGCAATTCGCCGATACGCTGCACCGTCTACCACCCCAGCTCGCGGACTTCGCGGATACGAACAATTGGTGTACGGCGAATTCGCCGGAATTTCAGGATGCGCAGCGATTCCTCCAGTCACCTCCGGTGTACGGTCCACTCGCGCAGTCGCTCTCGAATCCCTCGCTGGCTGAATGGAAGAACACGTCGGACTTCGAGTCCGCGTTCCGGAATGTCGCGGTGATTTATCTCTGGCCCGACGATGGAACAGCCGGCGCGCCGTACAAGAATCTTGGGTTGGTCGGCGGCATCAACTGCGTATACCTCGCGCACAGTCCAGGCGCGACGTGGCACGCGAAGATTCTTCCAATCACCGGATACCATTGTGACGCGGCACCCGGTGCGTTGCAGGCGGCACCCGATATCCCTGTAGCCGCTGAAGATTCGACTGAGCCGCCAGGCACCGTTCCGCCGGTTACGCGCTTTGTTCAGTCCGACGAAGACATGGCGTTCCTCGGTGTTCGATGTGGAGCACGCTGGTGTGACGTTGGGGGCGACATCTCGAAGGTTCCACACTCCATCACCGCGATGAGCGCGAGTCAGCCGATTCCGAGCGCGATCAAGAATTCGCCGCAATTGCGAGTGAAAGGCTGGTGGGACGAGCAACGCTTGGCGATAGGCGCGGCGGGCAACACGCCTCCGCTCAGGCCGAACAACGCCGGCGCGATCGTTCCGGTGCCCGGCCTCGCACGCATCACCACGAAGGATTTTCAAAGGGGCTACCGCGATGTCGCGTATGCGTACGTCGACGCCGTCGATATGTACGCGACCGCGTTCGGCATGGGGAAGGGATGGAATCGTATTCAGCTCCGTGACAGCTCGGGAGTTTGGCAGGCGTTGATCTTCGCTCCGCGCGCCTCGCAACCGAAGCAGCTGCTGGTGGGGCGAGTGGAGCACACGATCGGTTCGCTTCCCGGTACGGCGCGGTGGGATTGGACCGACGTCGATGAATGGATCTGGATCTCGTGCGACCTGGGCTGCTGTCTCATCGACGGCGGCCGCGGGCTGGACGGCGCGTGACCGAAGCGACCGAACCCGCCACCTGCTTGACATCGTTCTTGACGTCGTTGCCCGCCGCGCACTATGCTCCTACCGACAACCGAGCCTGATTCAAGTTCTCAAATACTCCATGATCGCCGAGAGTTTCGTGAGTCCTGATGGGACCGTACGCTCCCTGCGCGTCCAAGCACGATCGAGAGCGATTGTCGTTGGCCTGTTCGCGATCATATGCGCGCCCGGCGTCGCCGGCGCGCAGCTGCCCGCTCCTCGCACGGTCGTGAGTTGCAGTACCGTGCGGCGTGGAGCGGGCGCGGTCACCGTTGCCTGGCGGCCGCCCGAGGGAGCACAGAGCAGCGTGCATCTGGAAGTGACCGTGTATCAAAATGGATTTCGTCGCGGCTCGTACGCGCGATTGGCTGCGCCGGTCGCTTTTGCGGGCCGGGGAGCGGCCGCATTTGTGCCCACGCAGAACGATTCAAGCCCGAAGCGCGATTCTTCATTGCCGGCGTACCACTTCGCCGCAGCGCAGATCCCGGGTGACTCTGGATTGACGGCGTGGCGAATCGACGGGCTCGAGAGCGGTCTCAATTACTACTTGCGCCTTGCGCGGAGCAATCACACGGATGGTTCGCCTGGTCCGCAGGTCCGAATCGAAACGCCGCGTTGCGCGCCGCCATCGCGGTTGCACCGGCCCGTCCCTTGAGGTCGCGTTTGCGCTCGTCACGTTGGTGTCCGGCGTGTGCCGGGCACAAACCTGGACCGATCTCAGCCCCGAGACGTCGGACCTGCATGCGCTGCAACACAACGGCGCAAGCGGTGGACGGGTCAACGGTCTCGCCGTAGGGCGTGACGGATCGGCATACGCCGCGACCGAGTGGGGCGGCCTCTATAAGAGCGTCGATGGGGGAAGGCAATGGACCTTCCTCGAGACTCACTTGCCGCTCGCCACCTGGCGCGTTGCGGTCGATCCATCGACACCCTCGCGCGTCTACGCGACGTCGTTCTTCGACGGCCGGGTCAAGAGCCTCGCGGGCATCAATGTCAGCACTGACGGCGGCGCAACGTGGAATCACCCGGCGTCTCAGACGGCTGTGGTCCCCGGATGCGCCGCCGTCTTCTCGAAGGAGCCGTCCGCGTTCGGCATCGCCATCGACGCCGATCATCCGTCACAGGTATACGTCGGCACTAATTGCGGACTGCTCGCGAGTCGCGATGCCGGGGTGAGTTGGACGTACGTGTTCCCCCGCGACTCGCTGGACGCTGGCCGCGTGTGGTCGGTGACCGTGCACGACCACGGAATCATCGACCTCTGCGGAGATGGCGGGCATCGCCGGTCAACCGACGGCGGTGCGACGTGGCTCGTGCCGCAGACGCCGCTCCCAAGTGGCCAGTGCTGGCTCGCCTCGTCCCCGACGGAAGCGAATACGCTGTTCGCGTACAGCGGCCAGCATCTCTACGAATCCATTGACGGAGGCGCGAACTGGTCGCCCGCATATTCGGCTCCCGACTCCGATGGGCGTTTGGCGCTGCTGACGACCAACGCGCTGACGCACGGTTTTGATTTGTGGTTCGGCAGCGCCAACCTCTATCGCGCTCGCTGCGCCGCGGTCGAAGCAACGTCGGCGCAACCATGCGTCGAGAATTTCCGCGGACCGTCCGGGACGCCGACGGCCAACTACGGCTATGACATTGGCGCGCATCTGGACGCGGGTGATCTGGTGTTCGATCCAGCCGCGTCGGTTGCACGGTGCCCATTCCTCTATGCCAACGATGGCGGCATCGAACGCAACGACCGACTCGGGACGCCCGGCTGCGAGATTCCCAGGTGGAGCGCGGTTCAACATCCGCCTCACGCGCTCTGGGTTCGCAGCATGACCGCATTCTCTTGGCCCGAGCCGTGGTTCGATGGATGGTCGGAAGACGTATATCTCGGAACGCAAGACAACGGCTTGTTCGTGAACTTGAATACGGATGCTGTAACGCGAACTTGGCAGAACGTGGATCCGGCGGACGTGCTCGACGTGGCGACCGATGGTCTCGTCGTCATGAGTACCGTGTGTTGCGACCCGGCGACCTACGCGAAGGAACTGATCGTTCGACCACGCGGCGCCCCCGGTCGCAGTCTCATTACGGCGCCGCCGTTCAACCTCTTCGACGGCGATGGTGTGATTGCGCCACTGGCGGACGGCAGCTGGGCCGCGCTTGCAACGACGGGATTGTTCGTCGCCCCCGGTTTCAACGGCGGCAACATGACCTGGAACAACTTGGGGTTGCCGGCGTTTTCGAGTGCGCCGCGTTTGGGCCGCCTCTTCGCCTCGCGCGGCGCCGCGGGAAACATCGTCGTCTACGCGCAGTTCACATGGACCGATGGTTCTCATCCGAAGCGCGAGACCGAAGTGTGGAGGCGCGTCTTGGGCAAGGCTGCGTGGGAGCAAGTACTGCCACCGGGAGGGCTCGGAGGATTCGGCGCCTTCGCCGTCTCACCAAGTGATCCCGCGCGGCTGCTGGCTGCCCACCTGAACCGCGGCAAGGATCCGCAAATGGTGATGTCGGCCGATGGTGGGACATCATGGAGCGGAGCGCCCCAACTGGACGCGTGCATGACGCGCCGCGGACAATTCGAGTATCGCACGGCACACGGCCCAACTTCCGGCCGCGCCGACAATGGGTTTGAAGGCTACGATCAGCCCTCGGTGCTGGCGTTCGATCCGTGGAATTCGTCGCGCGTCATCGCCGGCGCCATTGACGCGGGGATTTTCGTATCGGGAGATGGAGGAACCCACTGGAGCGCCGTGAGCGATCCGTCGTCGCCGTCGGGGGGGGCGACGTTGAACTTGTCACATGCGCGAGCGGCGTGGTTCCGCGTCTCGACGGCGGGCGACACGACGAAGACTCAAGTCTACGTTGCTACCCAGGGGCGCGGCGTCTGGCGCTTCGACTGGACGAACGCCCTCGTCGCCGCGTTGCCAGCGTGTTAGCATGTTAGCATCTTGAAATGAAGGCTGGGACAAATGTCCGCTTGACGCTCGAAATGGTATACCCTAAGCTCTCTGCCGATCGATTCGCGCATTCGATCACCCAGGCTCGGTCACAGCCTGGCGACGCTGCCCTCTGATAGGCTGACATCGACTGGAGTCTTTATGGAACCAGCTTCTCGCCACGAACCCGTGCCTCGTTCGCAGTCGCCGCTAGTGTCTCTTCTTGTGGGCGACATCATCGATGGCGCCTGGGGTGACGCGCCTCGAGGCTACCCCGGTTCCCGAGACGCCGATGTCTTGCGCAACGCGCATTCGGCGTCGCCAAGTCCGTGCCCGGTGTCACCCGCGCCGTGCCCGGTCTCACCAGCACCGTGCCCGACGTCGCCGAGCCCATGCCCGACGCAACCTGCGAAACCGGGCCCCGCTCCCGTGTCACCGGCCCCGTGTCCGGTGTCGCCGGCCCCGTGTCCGGTGTCACCAGCCCCGTGCCCGGTGTCACCGGCGCCATGTCCGCCTTCGCCAAAGCAGAATTAGAAGTGACGCGTACCATTCAACCGTCGGCGTGACGATTTCGAGCGCAAACGACGCATTGCGTTGTTTGCTCAGGCATCGACTCGTCACGCCGCAGGACGTCGTGAGCGGAAGTGTCTCGATCGTCGACGTTTCGCGTCGCAATCCATCGTACCTGATCCACCGGCGCTCGCGTTCATCTTTTTTTCTCAAGGACGCGGCGCCGGAGTCGCATCCATCGGGTCGGCCGGTCGAGGCGGACGTGTATCGCCAGACGCGGCCCGGTGGCATGTTGTGCACTCTCCAGCCGTTCGTTCCGAACTTCGTGCTCCACGATGCGGCAACCGGTGCGCTGGTGCTCCACGCAGTCGTACCGCCGCCGACGTCGAGCGACGACGTCGAGTCGTTTATCCCGCCGATCCCGCGCGGTCTCAACGATCCGCTCAGCGATTTTCTCGCGAAATGTCATGCGCTGGGAGGAATGGGTGACAGTCGCGTGCGTGAGTCATTTCCGCACCTCGAGCCGTGGGTGTTTCGATTTCTGCGTCCATCACCCGCGGTATTTCGCGAGCTGACCTCCGGGCACTTGCGGGTGTTGTCGATGATGCAGCGGCGACGCGAGCTGGTGCCGGTCCTCGCGCAACTGCCGGACGAATGGCAATGGACGACGTTCACGCACGGCGATCTTCGCCCCGAGAATCTGTTGCTTGACGGAGCAGGCTCGCCGCCGGCGTTGCAGGTCATCGATTGGGAAGCGGCGGGCATTGGCGACCCGTGGTGGGACGTAGCGTCGATCATCGCGGCGTGGATCACCGGTGCACTCGGAGCGGCAGCGTCCGCGGCGTCGAATTCACCTACGGCCGCGGCGGCCGAGTTCGAGCGTTCCGTGCCGGCGGTTCGTCACGAGACAGCGCTGTTCTGGAAGGCATATCTGCATCGCCGACCGATTTCATTCGACGAGCGGCCCGCGATCGAGTCGCGCACGATGCGGTACACCGCCGCGAGGCTGCTGCAAATCGCCTTCGAATGGTCCAGGGTCTCGCCGACGTTGCCTCGGATCGCGGTCGCCGCGCTCCAATTGGGAATGAACATGCTCGCCGACGTCGATCGTTCTCGTTCGACCTTTCTCGGCACCGACTGACGATGTTGGCGCTTCCGACGGGACCGCTCAGAGCCCAATTGCGCGCGACACTCGAATCATTCGCGGTCGTCGCTCCCGACGCGTTTTCCATCTTCGGCATGCGCTATCGCGCGGCCGATGCCTCCTCCGGCTCACAGGTTTTGACCGCCGCGGCGCAGCAGGTCCTTGCCACCGTGCTGTACAACACGCTGCACTGTCGTCGTTCCGTGTTCGCTCAGCGCACCGTCGCTCCACGTCAGAATCCGACGACGGCATCACTCGTCGCCGAGCTCGGCGCGGCGAATTCGGGAACCGGCTGGTGGGACGGATCGTGGCGCGCCGGTTCGATATCCAAATCGGAACTACGGCACGTCGAGCACGACGACCTGCATCTTTGGGCGACGTCCGACAATGTCGCGGTGAGCCCCGCGCCGAACGATGCGGCGCGCGTCCGATTTCCGCCTGAATACAGAAACTTGTATCCGGGACACTACGTCGTGCTCGGCGATGCAAGCAACGGCCAGCGGATTGGCCAGCTTCGAACGTACTGGCATGTCACTCCCGCCGGAGCGGCCTCGTTGACACGCGCGATCTCCGATCGCTTCAACGACGCCGGCGCCGCATTTCAGCTCAAGGTGCTGAACGACGTGCGTGGCTTTGGCCGAGCGGATGCGGCCATCCTCTACACGCGCGCGGACGACTGGTCGCGCGACGCGGCAATCGTCGCCGAAATCCATGACCGCATGCGCGACTGGATGCGGCCCGAGGTCTCGGCCTTCACTCGTCCCCTTCGTCCTGGACTGTCGGTCGCGGAGGACCCCGTCGAGCCGATGAGTTTCGGCGAACAACGCGCGGCGTTGCTCGCGCAGGCGTTCGTCGAGGCATCACGACACGGCGCACAGGCGCTCACCAGGGTCGAGGAAGTCATCGATGCGTTCGGCTACGACCTGGATCGATTCCATTTGAATTCCGAGTCGCACCGCGACTATGAGTTGTCGTGAGCTTCTCATTGAGCTCCAAGGTCCAGGACGAGGCCGCCGCGGTCGCATACGCGATCGCGAACTCACTCTGCGACAGCGCGATCCGATACCGCGGACGCTGCACCTGGCTCGGACCGCATCAGCAGGGGAATTCGGACGAAGACGCGCGCTTCACGCATGCGCCGATCGCTGCCGACGTCTATGACGGCACGGCTGGTATTGCGCTGTTTCTCGCCGAAGTCGCCGTTCGCGATGGTGAGCCACGTGTGCGCGACACGGCCATTGCGGCGGCTCGGTCGGCGATGGCGGCATGTCCGTCGTTGCCGCGCGCCTTTCAGTATTCCTACTTTACGGGTGTGCTCGGCCACGCCCACGCGTTGTACCGCGTTGGACGTCTCCTGGACCGCGACGATTTCCTCCGCCACGCGCGGCGCGAGCTGAAGAATCTTTCGTCTCAGCCGGTCGCCGACGGCGCGCTCCTGGACGTCATCTCGGGCGCCGCCGGCGCCATGACGCCGCTGCTGTCGCTGAGTCGAAACTTATATGACGATTCTCTCATCGACTTGGCGATCCGTCTGGGCGACCGCATCCTCGCGTCGGCCCAACGGAGCGACGCCGGCTGGTCATGGGACAGTCGCGCGACCGGTTTCCACTCGCCGCGGGCGTTGACGGGGTTCGGACACGGCGCCGCCGGCATCGGCTGGGGTCTCGCCGAGCTGTACGCGGAAACCGGTGAATCACGCTTCGCCGAAGCGGCTCGCCAGGCGTTTCGGTATGAGTCGGGCGAATTCATTCCGGAGTGCGACAACTGGCCGGACTATCGGTTCACCGACGGTGAATCGTCGCCGGCTCCATGCGGCGTCGCCTGGTGCTTCGGCGCGCCCGGCATCGGACTCGCGCGGCGCCGCGCCGTCGCCATTGTCGGAGACGTGGACGGGAAGTACGAGCGAGATGTCGACGCCGTGCTTCGCGCGATCGCGGCCGCCCTGGCCGGCCGAGAGAACATTGCCGACGATGACTACTCACTCTGCCACGGGTGGGGCGGTGTCGCTGAATTCCTGGCCGGCGAGGCGGACGGACGAGCCGAATCGTCCGCCAAGGAAAGTCTCGCTCGCATCATTCTCGAGGGCGCGGCTCGACACGGGCACGAGGCAGGCGGGTGGCAGTGCGGACTCGTACGCGGCAGCAGCCCCTCGCTCATGCTGGGCGTGGCCGGCATTGGATATTTCTATTTACGAATGTCTGATGGCGCGCTTCCGAGCGTTTTGGCGGTCGCGGCCACGACCTGAGTCATGGCGCGTGGCTACGGTCGCGGCCGTTCAGGCGGTCGATCCCCGCGGCGGCCTGAGCGACGACCGCACTGAACTCCGGATCGGCGTGAGCCCATTCGCCGGCAACGAAGCCATATTCCTGAAGCGCCAGCGCATCACGATGCAGCGCTTCCGCGACCTGCGCTCGCCGAAAACGCCACATCACGCCGAGCGGGCTATACAGGTTCGGCACATCGTCGAGGATGTTCGCCGCCTGGCGGTAACGCCCAGCCGCGGCAAGGAGCTCCGCGGCGACGAAGCGATCGTTCGGACAATACGGATACATGCAGCCCTGAGCGGGCAAGGCCAGTAAGCCGGCGAGCGCGGCTGCGCTATCGTGCCGGGCGAGCGCGCCATACGCGCGCGCCGCGGCTTCGACGTAGCCGGCGTAGGAAGCCCTCAACCCACGACCGCGAGCCGCGGCGTCGTGCGCGCGCAGGGCCACGTCGAGCAGGGATGCCGTATCGCCTCGCGCGCTCCACCAGGGCAACGCCATGATCAAGCCCGTTGGCTGATCGACGGGCGCGCGCGCGAGCGTCGAAAAGAATCGCCGTGCATCCGCGTCGGGCGCGGCCCCCATCATCATCAGCGTCGCGACGATCGTTCCGCGCAGATACTGGCTGCCCGGCACGCGCGCAAGCGTCATTGGCGTCGTCCCGAGCGTGCGTACGGCGTCATGCAAATGCCCGCGGAACGCGAGGTAATGTGCGACCTGAAACGAGATGAACGATGAATCGCTGTATGCCGCGGTCGTCGAACGAAGTCCGGACGCAAACACGCGTGCGAAGCGGACCGCGGTCTCGCCGGAATCCGGCCAGTACGCCACGACACTGGACGCATCCTGAATCAGATCGGCGCTCGCGGAGCCGAGAAAGCGCTGTACCTGGCTGGATTCCCACGGCGCGCCATTGAGCAGCGTCGCGGCAAGTCGAAAGCCGCTCGCATGCGCGTCGGTCGGATTCAGCGCCAGATATGCTCGCAGGTAGCGTTGCGCGTCGGCCGGTCCGCGAAGGGCCATCGCCAGGATGACGGCATTCGGATATGCCGGCGCGAAGCTCGAGTCGATCCGAATGGCACGATCGAATGCGTCGAGCGCCGCTCGCGCGTTCGCGTCGGTGCGATAGTGCGCGTCGCCGAGCTCGTACCACGCGTCCGCTTCGTTCGGATAGCGCTGGGTCGCGGTTTCGAGGGTGCTGAAGAGACGCGCGCGGTCATTCCAAAAGGTGCTGTCCGCGAACCACAGCGTGACCTTGGCCAGGAGCGCTCCCGCCGCGACCATGAGGCTGTCCCGCGGAGCCAAGCCGTGGTTGAACTGATCCGCGCGCAGCGCGTATGCGCGCGCATCGGGGTCGTTGTTCAGACCCTGCCATCGCAGCGCGACGCTCAGGCGCGAAAGCAGAATCGGATTCGTCGAATCCGCCGCGAGACTTCGCCGATAATGGGTTAGCGCGGAATCCCACGCCGCCAGGCGAAAGTGATGCTCGCCCTGCAAGAACTCCTTCAAGGCGAGCAAGTTCGCGGCGTGTCCCGCCGACGCCAACCGAAGCTCCGCGACGTGCGCGCGTCCGGCGCTTCCGATGGCGCGAAGTACCGAGACCGTCAGACTGTCGCCCAGACGACCCATGTGCAGCGTGTCATCGCGGACGTCGAATTGCGCGAGCACGGCTGACGTCGCGACGTCGAATACCGACGCCGTGGCACGCACCGAGTCTCCTCCCGAGCGAACGAGCGCACCAAAGACGCCGTACCGAGCGCCCGTCCGTCGCGCGAGCTCCGCGGTCGACGCACGATCCGCCTTCGTGTTCGAGTCCGCGAACCGCTGCCACTGTCTGAGCACGGTCGTCGGCGAGACCGCTCGAATCGGTCCGGCTTCGTCGAGCCCGCGATACAACATGTCGACGAGGCCCTCACGCCAGATGCCGAGGGCACTCTCGGTCGTCGAAAATGGCGCGACGGCGATGACGTCGTCGTCGATCCGCGATGGGAACACCGTTGGCCAGGCGAATCGAACCGCGGCCGCGATGGCCGCCGCCGCCGCGAGTCCCACGACGATGAGCCCGCGCTTGCGCCACGGGCGTTCGAGACCGAGCGACGCGGCCGAAACGAGCGTGGTCGGCCCGCTGTACTGCAAGCGGATGTCGTCGGCCATGGCGTCGCTCAGCGCCTCGACGAATGCGCCGACGCTCTTGAATCGGTCGGCGGGCGTCTTCGACATCGCGCGCGCCACCGCCTCGTCCACACCCGCGGGAATGGACTCGCGGATGTTGCGGAGACGAGGGACGGGATCGAGGCGATGCCGCACGGCGATCGTTCGCGCGTCGGACCCGGGGTACGGGGGCACGCCCGCCAACATCTCGAACAGTACGCACGCAAGGCTGTACTGATCGGTTCGCGCGTCGATGCGGTCGGAGCCGCTCGACTGCTCGGGACTCATGTAGGCCACCGTGCCCACGGCCATTCCGCTTTCCGTCAGTCGCTCGTCCAGCTGCGCCGTCGCGAGGAGTGCCAGCCCAAAATCGGCCAGGTATGCTCCGCGCTCGACCGGGCCGTCGCGGCCCGCAAGAAGAATGTTCTCCGGCTTCACGTCCCGATGGACGAGGCCCGCCTCGTGCGCGTATTGCAAACCCCCACCGACGTCACGCACGATTTGCAGCGCGTCCGTCAGCGACAGTTGGCGTTCCCGCGTCATGCGAACCCGCAGCGATTCGCCTTCGAGAAACGGCATCACGCAGTAGAGCGTGTCACCGGCTTTGTCGGAGTCGAGAATCGGCAGGATGTGCGGATGCGTCAGCGCCGAGGCGACCCGGATTTCGCGGAGAAACCGCTCGTCACCAATGAGGCCGGTCAGATCGGGACGCAGGATCTTGATCGCCACGACGCGATCGTTCTTGCAGTCGCGGGCGCGAAACACGTAGGCCGCACCACCGCGTCCGATCTCCGATTCGACCTGATACCGACCCGCTACCGCCGCCGCGAAACGGCTTCGGTGGCGGTCGACGCTTGCATCGCGGAAAGCCCCATTCACGCCTTACTCTACGACTTGGCGCACGCCATCGCTAGCGCTTGATGTCAGCAAATCGCGTCGGCGGGACGTACAACTATCCAAACGCGTGGGCCTTGCACCATGCACAGTGTGATTCCTTACAATTCCCTCCATGCGATCCATCTTCGTTCTGGCGTTCGTCGGCTCACTGTGCCTGCTGGCGCGACCACTCGCCGCCCAGGAAAACTACGAAATCCAGGTCTACGGCTCCGAGACCATGCCCAAGGGCATCACCATGTTCGAGCTCCACTCGAACTACACCCTCAAGGGCAGTCGCGCGACATCCGACGACGGGATCATCGCCACCAATCACGCGCTGCACGAAACGCTCGAGATCACCCACGGCTGGAACGACTGGTCGGAGCTCGGCTTCTATTGGTTCACCGCCAAGCCCGACGGACAGAACTACCAGTGGGTCGGCACCCACATCCGCCCGCGCGTGCGCGCGCCGGAAAGCTGGGGTTGGCCCGTCGGCGTCAGCATCTCCCAGGAGATCGGCTACTCCAAGGAGAAATTCTCCGGCGACACCTGGACGTACGAATTGCGGCCGATCATCGACAAGACCGTCGACCGATGGTACGTCTCGTTCAATCCCACGCTCGGCAAGTCGCTTCGCGGGCCGAACGCGAACAAACCGTTCGACTTCGAACCGAATCTCAACGTCGGCTACGACCTGACGAAGAAGGTGAACCTGGCGATCGAGTACTACGGATCGACGGGCACGCTCACGCGCCTCGATCCGATCGCCGAGCAGGAGCATTTGCTCTTCGGCGCGGTCAATCTCGACCTGGGTCCGGCGTGGGAGTTCAACCTCGGCTACGGCTCGGCGCTGACCGCGGGCGGGGATAAGAGTATTGTAAAGATGATTCTGGGAAGGCGCGTCGGGAAGTAGCGATGGGCGCTGGGCGCTGGGCGGTGGGCGAAACTGCAAAGGGCGACGGAGAAGATCCCATCGCCCTTTTGCTTTCACGCCCAGCGCCCGTCGCCCAACGCCCAGCGCTACCGCCCCGCGTCCAAATCATTCCAGTTCATGATGGCATTGAACCCCATCGCGAACGTGCCCTGCGTCTGCCACCGCCAATACGGCCGGAACGCAAACATCACGACGTGACCCTGGCCCACCTTCTCATCCACCAGCGTCGCGCGGCGCGACAGCAGCTCGCCATGCTCCAACGTCCCCGACAAGAGCATGTCCTCGGCCTTCTCGGGGAACTGCATCACGACACGCGTCGACGAATTCGGATCGGCTGAAAGGCCGGGCACGGTAACCGGGCCCGTATTCCCACCGAATCCGCCGAAGCCACCGCCGCCACCGCGTCCGCCGCGACCACCGCCGGCCTGTCCCGCCTGCGCGACGTTGAAGTCGTTGCCCACACTCGTCGCCACGCCGAACGCCGCGCCCGTGTGATCGGGATCCCACGGCGACAACTTGAGCAGGTTCGCCATCGGCGTCGTGTTCTGCGCCACGCTGCCGGCGCGCCCACCGCGGCCGTTGTCCGGCGACGACGCAACCGCCGGCGCACCGGCGCCCGCATTCAACACCGGACCCGTGCTGAAGTACACGGGCACTTCGGTGTGATTGTAGCCGTACACCAACGGGCTCTTTGCATCGCTGATCAAGCTGCGGAGAATCGTTCCGCGTGCGAACAGCGCGTTCGCCGGCTCGTACGTCACGCCCGGCGTGAGCTTCATCTCGGGCAGAATCTGCGACGTGTTGCCTTCCGTGATCAGCGTGCCGCCATGCTGAATGAAGGCATACAACGACTTCATGCCGTCCTCACCCAGCGCGCCGCGAATGTCGTCCGTCGAATCCGGGTAGCCGAGCGATGGGAATTCCTTCGTGCTCTTGTACGGGACCGGGTCGTTCGACGTCGCGCCGCCGCGGCCGCCGCGACCCCCCTGCGCGAGCTGGCCGACACCCGACCCGCCGTGCGGATAGATGATCACGTCGAACTTCGTTCGGAGATCGCCCATCTTCGCCAGGGCGTTCTCGCCGAAGTACTGATAGGGGACGCCGTATGTATCGAGCGCGGCCCGCACCCAGCCTTCGTCTTGCGTGCGCGTCCAGCTGTGGATGTACCCGATGCGCGGAATGTCCAGGTCATGCGACTTCACACTCGGCGCACTCGCTACGGCGTACGCCGTCAACCCGAGCTTCTTGATCGACGGCTCGAGCTGCGCACGATTGGCATTGGCGACGATAATGGCGCCCGGCGCGAACGTGTGTCCGTCCACCGAGAAGGACTCTTCAGCCGCCGCCATCTTGACGTTCGGATTCTTGAAGCGGAAGGAGACGAGCGTGTTGTCGCTGTTGTTCTCGACGATCACGGTGTTGCCGCTGCCGCTGATGCCGCCCGTCGCGACGACGTCGCCCTTCTGCGGGATGCGGTCCATCGGTTGTTGGAAAATACTCTTATCAGTTACCTCATACACCGTGATGTTCCGCATCAACGGGAACGTCCAGCCGGTGTCGTCGTACGGCGAGGGGTTCTGCGGCGGATAGTTCTGCAGCGAGAAATACATGTCGGCGAGCGTGCGGAAGGGCTGGTCGCCGCGGATGATGTAGTCGCCGCCGTGCACCTGTACGCTGCCCACCGTGAAGTCGTGCGTCGCGCGGTTGAACTCGAGGCCCTGCAACTTGAGCTCATTCACCGCTTGGGCGGCGTTCTCGCGCGCGTGCTGGTTGGCCGGAATCACCCACGCCGCCACCGTACCCGGCTTCTTCGTGCCCTTCTCGATCGCCCGCTTGTTCTTGAGCCAGTAGTTCTCCAGGAACATGTCCTTGTCCTTCGCCGTGCGATTGAGCGCGAAGAGGATGGCCGATTCCTGAATGTTCGTGTTTGCGCGAGGGCTCCACGTGATCGAATCGAGCGGCGGGTTCGGACGGAACCACTCCTTGCTCGTCGTCGTGTTGCCGGGGCGCACGACGTAGTTGCCACACGAACCCTGGCAGTAGCTCTGCACCTCGTAAAAGCGTCCGATCGCGTTGTGCGTGTGCGCGATGAAGAACATGTAATTCGGTACCCAGCCGTCATAGAACCCGTAGGTCCACACGCCCGGCACGCCGCGCTTCGTCATCTCCATCACGTCGTTCTTGGCGAGATACCACCACTCGTCCACGGTGACGGGATCGAGCGCGTCGTTGTACGGGCCCGTGCCGGTCGACGCATACAGGTACGTCTGCGCCTCGTGCAGGTCGTGCATGATCGTCGGCGTCCAGTCGAGCTGCACGCGCGTCACCGCCTGCGTGAGCTGCAGGAACTGGCCCATGCCGTCGCGGTTGTTGTCGTGCTGCACGTACTTGCCCCAGTACATGAGCGGCAGCGCGCCACCCCCTCGGCCGCCGCCGGCGGCGTCGGGATTGATGTTGTGATCCTTGTTCCACTTCTCGTTGAAGTAGTGGTTGTCCACGTACTTCTCGCGCCCATCCACCTCGACGACCGGCGTGATGAGCGTGATGACGTTGTTCCGAATGTTCTGAATGAGCGGCGTCTCTTCCACCACCAGGCGATACGCCAGCTCCATCAGCATCTCGGGGCCGCCCGATTCGGGCGAGTGCATGCCGCTCGTGATGTAGTAGATCGGTTTCGCCGTGTGAATCAGCTGGCGCGCCTGCGCTTCCGTGGTCTTGCGCGGATCGGTCAGCTGATTGAGATAGCCTTTATACTTGTCTAAATTCGCGATCGTCTGCTCGTCGGCGATCGCCATGAGGACGATGTCGCGCCCCTCTTCGGTCTTGCCGATCCTCCAGAACTTGGCACGCTTGGGGTTCGCCTTCGCCACCGCCTCGAGATAGCGGTGAATGTCGGCCGCGTGATCGAGAATGCCCGGCGCCCCGACGATATGGCCCAGGAACTTGAGCGGCGTCGGCACCGTGGCCGAGGCGGGAAGGTGATCGACGAGCTCCGTCGAGATGCGCGGGTCGGAAAGATCCTTCTTGATCTGCGCCGTGTATTCCTGATCGAGTTTCTGTGACGATGTAGCGGCCTGCGCATGAAGCGCCGCGGCCGGGCTCAGTGCAGCGAGCGCGGTACCGGCGGCGAGCGCCAGGCGTCTCGAGTAGTGCGCATACCGCGTGTACAGCGCGTGCTTCACTTGCGACATCCTGACTCCTGTGGGCGTAGAGAGGACGGGAAATGGCTGGGTCGAGCGGCCGATCGCGTGGGATGACCGGGCCCGCTAGAGACTTACGCACGAGACCGGAAAAGCGCGAGGAATTGGTCCACTTGTCCATCGCGAAGCAGCGATGTATACAATTCACTACTTCGTGCCGAGGCTCGCCATGCGCGCAACACTCGCCGTGCTCACGATGTTCGCTGCATTCGCACTGGTCGCGTGCTCGCACCCCTCCGGCAGCCCCGCACTCGCCGTCACCGAGCCGTGCGCCGGCCGCGTCTGCCGCGTCACGCTGACCAACCACTCCAACACGGACCTCGTCGTTCGATACGCCGACAGCACCGGGCGACGCGAGCTCATTGGGCTCGTTCAACCGGCGCAGTCGAAAACCTTCGATGTGCAGTGGGTGCACTCCGCGGGCATTCGCGTGTTCGCCGATTCCAAGCGCTACGGCTTGTACGCCGCGGACCTCACGCTCGAGCGCACGCGGGCCGTGATGGAGATGCACTATCCCGATGATTTCCAGCCTGTCTCGGACACGCTCATGCCGACGAAACGACCGTAAGGCGATTGTAATCGCGTTCGGCGTGCTGTTCGTATTCGAACAGCCCGTCCCACACATGGGCGGGACGAGTCGGCGATCGTTTTCCTAAGTCACGTCATACCAACATGCTGGTCGTCGCGCGACGCGGAATGCGCCGTGCCATGAGGCTTGATCGTTGTTGCGCCTTCGTTGCACCTTCGTGGCACGATGTCTCCCCATGCCCCGGTCGATCCATGCTTCGAGACCTCGCCTTCGCCGGCCGTTCGCTGCGCAAGAATCCCGCGTTCGCGCTCACCGCCATCCTCACCATCGCGCTCGGCATCGGTGCCAGCACCGCGATCTTCAGCGTCGTCGATGGTGTGTTGTTGCGACCATTGCCGTACGCGCACCCCGATCAGCTCGCGAATATCCAGAGCGATTTGCGAGCGCGGCGGTTGTTCAACTTCCCCTGGGCCCCCGGGGATCTGCCGGACGTCAAGCAGCAGCTCACGGCATTCGAATCCATCGCGGGGATCAACGCCGGGCGTTCGCCGTTCGTCGGCGAGGATGGAAAGCCGGAACAGATCGTCGCCGCGGGCGTCACGCCGAATTTCTTCTCGATGCTCGGTATCCGCATCGCGTTCGGACGCAACTTCAGCGAGACCGATGGAACGCCGCCGCCGGCGCCGGTTGGTCCGCAGAATCCATTCTTGCCGCCGGCGGTGCGCTTACCGGCGATGACGGTGCTCAGCCACGCGTTCTGGGAGCGCAAGTTCGGCGCGGACTCCGCGGTGATCGGCAAGACGGTGCAAGTCGGTGGCGCACCCGCGATGATCGTGGGTGTTGCGGAGCCCGATACACGAATTGAGTTCGCCGCCGGCACGGGGATCAATGAGCAGCCCGATCTCTATCAGGTGTTTCGAATCGACTTCAGCACCGCATCGCGACTCAACGTGTTCATGCGGTTGATCGGACGATTGAAGCCCGGTGCGTCGTTCGCTGCCGCGCAGGCGCAAGCGAACAAATTGACGCTGTACCTCCACGATCTCGTCCCGATCACGAAGTCCGCCGACATGGCGATTCGCATCGAGCCGATGCAGAGCGACATCGTGAAGGACGTGCGGCCGGCCATCCTCGCTCTCATGGGCGCGGTGATGTTCGTGCTGCTCATCGCATGCGCCAACGTCGCCAATCTGCTGCTGGTGCGCGCATCGTCACGCGAGCGCGAGCTCGCGGTGCGCTCCGCACTCGGTGGCAGTCGTCGCGTCCTCATCGCGCAGATGCTCGCCGAGAGTCTCGTGCTCGCCGGCGGTGGCGCGATCCTGGGGCTTGCCTTCGCGAAGCTCGGCATCGATCTACTCATCGCCATCGCGCCGACGACGCTCCCGCGCGTGGAGCAAGTCTCCATCGACGGACAGGTGCTGGCGTTCACGATCATCAGCGCGCTCGCCGCCGCGGTGATCTTCGGGATTCTCCCGGCGTTGCGTGCGTCGCGTCCGAATTTGCTGCAGACACTGCGCGCGGGCGGACGAACGCCCGGTCTGCATTCCGCCAAGTACCTCCGGCAGGGCGTTGTCATTGCCGAAGTGGCGCTGTCGTTCGTGTTGCTCGTCGGCTCGGGCCTCATGTTGCGCAGCTTCATGGTCCTCGAGCACGTCGATCCGGGCTTCGATTCACGCGGCCTGATGACGTTCACCGCCTTCAACGCACGCCTTCGCACGCCCGGCGATGCGCGTGCCTATGGCGATCGTCTCGAGCAACGTCTCGCGGCGATCCCCGGCGTCACGGGCGTGACGGCCGCCGGGCCACTGCCGCTCGACGGGCAGGACGCGAACATGCGCTGGGGCCCGCCTGAAGCGCGAGACAATCCGGCGCTCTTTCAACAGGCAACCTCGCACTTCATTCGGCCAAACTTCTTCGACGTCATGAAAGTGAAGTTGATCGCCGGCCGCACATTTGAGGGGGCGGAGAACGATAGCGGCTCGCACGCGATCATCATCGACCGCGATCTGGCGGCGAAAGCGTTTCCTGGTACGCCGCTGAATCAGATCCTCGGCAAGCAGCTCTTCGCGCGCATCTTCACCCCCGATGCGCAGTTCTATCAAATCGTCGGCGTCGCGGACCACGTCCGCCATCTCACGCTGGCGGAGCCGGGGCGTGAAGGAACATTCATTCCCGAAGGCATGGTGGCGTTTGGCGCCGCGAGCCGTTGGGCCGTACGCACGAATGGTGATCCCTCGCGATTGATGCCCGAGATACGCCGTGCCGTGGCGGACGTCGATCCGCTCGTGCCGGTCGGCGAGCTCAAGCCGATGTCGGCGTACATCGATCGCGCGATGGCACCCACGCGGTTCTCGCTCGTGTTGATCGGCGTATTCGGCGTCGTCGCCGCGGTCCTCGCCGCGATCGGCTTGTACGGCGTGCTCTCGACCACCGTTCGCCAGCGTACGGCGGAGATCGGTGTGCGCATGGCCTTCGGCGCCACGAGCGAAGGCGTGTTCCGGCTGATGATCGGCCACGGGCTCGCGCTGAGCGGAATCGGCATCGCGATCGGGCTGGTGTCCGCGCTCGCACTCACCGGTGTGATGGAGAAGGCAAGCATGCTCATCTCCATCAAACCCACTGATCCGCTCACGTTTGGCGGCATCGCCGCGCTGTTCGTCGCGATTGCCGCCGTGTCGTGCTGGCTGCCGGCGCGCCGCGCCGCGTCGCTCGATCCCAACGTGGCATTGCGCGAAGAGTAACGCGGTGTGGCGCATCCCTTGAGGGCGCGGTGGCTTTGGTGGCAGTATTACACGTCGCACTGACACCAAACCATCCGCCCCCCTGGGGTTCACATGAAGAAGCTGTATTTGCTGCTGGCCGCCGTCTTCGCGTCGTCGGCCTACGCGCAGGCGCCGAGCGCCGATGACATCACGAACTGGAAGCGCGAAGCGAAGAACGTCTCGATCACACGCGACGACTGGGGCATCGCGCACATTCACGGCAAGACCGACGCGGACGCGGTGTTCGGGCTCGTCTACGCGCAGGCCGAGGACGATTTCAATCGCGTCGAGACCAACTTCATCAACTCGCAGGGCCGGCTCGCCGAAGCGGAAGGCGAAGCGGAGATCTGGCGCGATCTGCGGATGAAGTTGTTCATCGATCCGGATTCGATGCGCGCGATGTACGTCGCGAGTCCGGATTGGCTTCGCCACCTGATGAACGCGTGGGCCGACGGACTCAACTTCTATCTCTACACGCATCCCCAGGTGAAGCCGCGCGTGATCACGCGCTTCGAGCCGTGGATGGCGCTGTCGTTCAGCGAAGGCAGCATTGGCGGCGACATCGAACGCGTGAATCTGAATCAGCTGCAGGCGTTCTACAGCGGACGCACCGGGTCCAGGGCGTCGAGCGGTGGCAATGGCACGAGGTACGAGGAGCTCGACAAGGAGCCGCGCGGCTCGAATGGCGCGGCGATCGCGCCCGCGAACGAGACCAATCATCGCGCACTGCTGCTCATCAATCCGCACACGTCGTTCTTCTTCCGCTCCGAGGTCAAGGTCGAGAGCGACGAAGGCCTCGACGCGTACGGCGCCGTGACGTGGGGACAGTTCTTCGTCTATCAGGGCTTCAACACGCACAACGGCTGGATGCACACGTCGAGCGGCGTCGACGCGGTCGACGAGTATCTCGAGACGATCGTGCAGAAGGGCGATGAGTATTTCTATAAGTACGGCAACGAAGAGCGGCCGCTGATCAAGCAGTACATCACGGTGCCGTACAAGACGGCGACCGGCATGGGCTCGAAGGTGTTCACGGTGTATCGCACGCAGCACGGCCCGATCGTTCGCGAAGCGAACGGGAAGTGGGTCGCCTTCCGCAGCATGCAGCTGCCGATGCAGGCGCTCGAGCAGTCGTTCCTGCGCACCAAGACGAAGAACTATGCCGAGTACAAGAGGGTGATGGACATGCACGCGAATTCGTCGAACAACACGATTTACGCCGACGCCGACGGCAACATCGCCTACTTCCATGCGAACTATATCCCGAAGCGCGACACGCGCTTCGACTGGACGCGTCCGGTGGACGGCAGCGATCCGGCCACGGAGTGGGGCCCGCTCATGACGGTGGACGAGACGCCGCATCTGCTCAATCCGGCGAGCGGCTGGCTCTACAACAGCAACAACTGGCCGTGGTCGGCCGCCGGCCCGTCGAGCCCCAAGCGCGAAGATTTCCCGGTCTATGTCGACATGGGCCGCGAGGAGTCACCGCGCGGCTATCACGCGCTTAGAGTATTCTCTAATAGAAAGAACTTCAATATTCCGAACTTGATCGGCGCGGCGTTCGACAGCTACCAGCCGTGGTTCGCGCAGCGCGTTCCGGTCCTGGTGAAAGCCTATGACGCGCTGCCCGCGTCGGATCCCATGCGCGCCAAGCTCGCTGACCAGATCGCGGTGCTGCGCAACTGGGACTACCGCTGGGGCGAGAATTCGATCGCGAACTCACTCGGCAACTACTGGGGCGAAGACGTCTCACGCCGCGCCGGACAAGCGCTTGGCGGCGGCCGCCGCGGCGGTGGCGGGACAGGGCAGTCCGTGGACTCCTACATCGCGAATGGAGCGGCGCCGGAGCTGTTGCTTCAGTCGCTTGCCGCGGCGTCGGACAAGCTGACCGCGGACTTCGGTACGTGGCAGACGCCGTGGGGACAGATCAATCGCTTCCAGCGGCTCAACGACAACATCAATCCGACATTCGACGACAATGGGTTCAGCATTCCAGTGCCGTTCTCGTCGGCGCGCTGGGGCTCACTCGCCTCATTCGGCGCGCGGCAGTACCCGAATACCAAGAAGTGGTATGGCACGAGCGGCAACAGCTTCGTCGCCGTCGTTGAATTCGGGAAGGACAGCGTGCGTGCCCGTGCGGTGACCGCCGGCGGCGAGAGCGGCGATCCGAAGTCGAAGCATTTCAATGACGAGGCGACGCGGTACGCCAGCGGGAATTTGCGGACGGTGTACTTCTACCCGAATCAACTCAAGGGACACACGGAGCGGGTGTATCACCCCGGGGAGTAGGGCCTATGGTGTCACGGCAACGGCGCAACTGCACAACGGCGTTGCCGCGGACGCCTCGGACACGGCACGGACACGGCACGGACACGGCACGGACACGGCACGGTTGCTCCGTGTGCTGAGCCAACTCCATTCGCAACGAGCCCCGATTTTTTTCTGAGGCCCTCGCGACGCGTTTAGTAGCGTCTCCAGGTTGTTCTTAGTTGTGCTGAGTTGTGCTGAGTTGTGCTGAGTTGTTCTGAGTTGTTCTGAGTTGTTCGTAAGAAAAGTCTGGGCTCGTTGGGGTATGAGGTCGAGCGTCCGAGCGTCTCTCGCGTCAGCGCAGTGTCCGTGCAGTGTCCGTGCAGTGTCCGTCGTGTCCGCGGCAAGTCAGTTGTATAGTGACGCCAGGCAAGCGGTTCGAATCACGCCCCTCGAATCGCGGCCATAAAACGTCTTGCGCGCGCGGACGCAGGACCTGGTGACTTCGGACCGGGCACACCATATACCGCCTCGATCTTGAGCCAGGCGAACGTCGGCCCCTCCGCCGCGATGATGCGCGCCGCATCGTTGCGCCATTCATCGTCATTAGAGAACTCGAAAACCGACCGAAATCCGCACCCGCGCGCGACGGCGGCGTAGTCCACCGTGCCCGCGCCCGGAACCGGCTGCGAGCCCGTAACCTCGTACGTCCCGTTGTCGAAGACCAACACGACGAGATTGCTCGGCCCCGCGTTCACGATCGACACCAACGAGCCAAGGTTCATCAACATCGATCCGTCACCGTTGCACACGATGACCCGGCGGTCGGGCTGCGCGAGCGCCAGCCCAAGGCCCATCGACGTCGCGTGGCCCATCGCCGACGGCACCAGCACCATGTCCAGGTCGCACATGCCGAGCTGCATCCAGTCACGCGCCGGCGTCATGGTCGTAATCACGATATCACGCGAGGTGCGCGCGCGATGCACCACGGCCAGCGCGTCTTTCGCGATCATGCGCGCGGTACTCACGCCTTACCCTCCGCGACGATGGCCGTTGCCGCTCGTCCATTCGCGCGCGCCCGCGTGAAGTGCTCGACCATCTCCGGCAGCTGCGACGGATCCGTGATCAATCGCGCGTCGAGCTTCCACGCCGCCGCAACCGGCTCCGTGAACACGAGGCACGTATCACCCGGCAGCGTCTCCTGATTGAGATAGCTGCGATACCCGATGATGCTGAGCAGCGGCAGCTTCCAATCGTGGAGTGCGTTGCGAATCGCGTCGCCCGACTCGAAGAAGCCGGTGCACTGAATCATCACGAGCGGCACGGCGCCGCCGAGATACAAGCCCGCGGCCACTTGCCATGCCTCACCCTCGCGGCAGACGCGAACGAGTTGTGTCGCGCCGCGTCGCTCGATCGCCGGCTGCCACTGCCCGATCGTGCTATCCGGCACCGTGACCACGTGCGTCACGCCGAGCCGCTCGAGCAGCTCGGTGATTTGCTCACCCGTAAACATTTATGAGATGTATAATAATGAGATGCGGCGACATGTCATTCTGAGGCGCAGGGTGTCATCCCTCCTTACGACGACGCCTTTGAGGGATTGATGACGAGATTCTCGATGAAGAATTCCAGCATCCGCTGCAGATTGAGCCCCGAGTGCTCTTGATCGGGTCCGACCTGTACCTCGAAACTCTTGCCGGCGCGCTGCAGCCCTTGAATCAGCTGCATCATGTTCGACGGATGCACGTTGTTGTCGGCCGTGCCGAAGTAGAGCATGAGGCGGCCGCGCAGATCGTTCACGTACGTGAGCGCCGAGCCCTTGTCATACCCTTCCTTGTTCTCCTGCGGAATCCACATGTAGCGCTCGGTGTAGATCGTGTCGTAGTTGCGCCAATCGGTCGGCGGCGACGACGCCGACGCCGCGGCGAACACCTCGGGATGCCGCAGGATCTCCATCACCGACGTATAGCCCCCGTATGACGTGCCGTAGATCCCGACGCGATTCTTGTCGATGTACGGCCGACTCCACAGCGCTTTCACGCCATCCGCCATGTCGTCGATCTCCGTCTGGCCGAGCTTGAGGTAGACGGCGTCGAGATATTTTCGGCCCATGCCGGGATTGGTGCGCGCCTCGAGCTGCAGCAGAATGAAGCCAAGCTCCGTCAGCGACGACGGCACGGTGAAACGCTCGCTCGTCGAGTTCGTGACGCCCGGACCACCGTAGACGCTCACGAGCACCGGATACTTCTTGGTTGGATCGAAGTTCGACGGGAAGTGAATTTCTCCGTGCAGCGTCGCTTGACCGTCCGACGTCTTGTACTCGTACATCTCGACCTTCTTGAGGCCGAGCGCGTTGAAGCGCGACAGATCGGTGGTGGCGAGCTCGGCGACGACCTTGCCGTTGGCGTCGATCAAGCGCGTGACCGGCGCCTGATCGTGCGTCTCGGCCACGTCCACGAAATGCTTGCCGTCCGGCGCAAGCGAAATGCCGTGCGTGAAGGCCGGATCGGTGAGCCGCACGTCGTTCGTCCCGTCGAGCCTGACGCGATGCAGCTGCAGCTTCATGTAATTCGATCCATCGCGCGCCATGTAGAACATCGTATTCGACGGCTCGTCGATGCGGACGATCCCCGCCACCTCGGCGCCGAGACGCGTGATCGGATTTAGTAACTGTCCGGACTTAAAATCATATAAATAGTAGTTTTTAAACCCCGTACGATCCGACTCCCAGACGAAGCGCCTGCCGTCCGCGAGGAACGTCGTGCCCGGCGCCGGATCGTCGTCGATCCACCCCGTCGGCCATTCCTCGTGCAGCACCGTGCGGCACGCGCCCGTCGACGGGCTGCACGCCGCCATCTCCACTGTGTTCTGGCGGCGGTTCGTTCGCAGGAAGCGCAGCGCGCGTCCGTCCGGCGACCACGCGACGTCATACACGTAGTAGCCCAGCGTCGCGTTCTCGAACGGCTTGCCGTCGCGCACGTCGATCCGCGTCGTCGTGCGGGTCGCAATGTCGTACACGAACAGATCGACCACGGGATTGGGAACGCCCGGCTTCGGATACGCCTCGACGTCGAGCGTATCCTGAATGCGCGTCAGGCCGACGGCCAGATAGAAATCCGGCACCTTGCTCTCATCGAAGCGGTAGTACGCGAGCTTCGACCCGTCCGGCGACCACCACATCGCCGTGCGCTGCGAGAGCTCCTCGCCGTACACCCAGCTCGCCGTTCCATACTTGATGCGCGTCTTCTCGCTGCCGTCCGTCGTGATCGGCACGCTGGAGTTTCCAAGCGTGTCGCCCAGCCAAACGTTGCGGTCGCGATAGAACGCGCGATGATTGCCCACGGGCGCGGTCGCCGACGCAAATTGGCGCCCGCGCTCGGGCTGCCCACCAATCGCCAACCGACCGCGCCCGTTGCCCGCTTGCTGTTGCGGCGTGTCGGGAACGGGAACGATTTTCTTCAAGCCAAGATCGTAGCGCATCAGCTGGCTGCCGTTCGCGAAATCCACCGCGCGACTGTCGGGCGTCCACGTTGCTACGCTGCCGAAGCGGCCGCGCCCGGGAACGGCTTGCTGGATCTGCGGCGACATGCGCGCGAATTGCTCGTAACCGGGCATCGACTTGAGCCGGTCCTGCGCATGAGCAGTGGAAGCGGCGAGCATCAATGCCAGCGCGGCGGCGACGGCCGTGCCGGTTCGCGCGATCGAATCGTGCAGTGAGTGCATCACGTTGGTCCTCAAATGATTGTCTGACGAGCCATCATTAAGTTCGGCGAGCGGCGGTCGAAAGTCGATAGCGTTCGCGGTACCTTGGAGCCATGACCGACACCTCGAGCGCAAAAGTCACTAAAACGAGCAAGACGATCGTCATCACCGGTGCGAGTGCGGGCATCGGCGCCGGCCTCGCACGGCGTCTTGCAGCCGATGGACACCGCCTCGCGCTCGCCGCGCGACGGCGCGAACCGCTCGAAGTCGTGGCGAGAGATGCCGAGCAGTCGGGTGCGGCGCGCGCCGTCGCGATCGAGACGGATGTGACCAAACGAAGCGACGTCGAACGCTTGCGTGACCGTGCCATTGCCGAATTCGGCGGCTTCGACGTGTGGATCAACAACGCCGGACGCGGCATCACGCGGCAAGTGATCGATCTGACCGACGACGACGTCGACGAGATGATCGCCGTCAACGTGAAGTCGGCGTTGTACGGAATGCAGACGGCCGTGCGTCACTTCATCGCGCGCGGTGCCGGACAGGTCATCAACGTCTCATCATTTCTCGGCCGAGTGCCGATGGCGACGCATCGCTCGGCGTACAACGCGGCGAAGGCGGCGCTCAATGCGTTGACGGCGAATCTGCGCATGGATTTACAGAAGCAGTATCCAAACATTCATATCACGACCATCATGCCCGGCATGGTCGGCACGGAGTTCGGAAGAAACGCACTCGGCTCGCTGCCGGAGACGCCGATCTACGCCGGGCCGCAGGTGCAATCGGTCGAGCAGGTGGCGGACATCATCGCGAGCGCGATCGAGCATCCCGTGCCCGAGGTGTACACCAATCCCGCGTCGGCGGGCATGGCGCAGAAGTATTTCGCCGACGTCGCGGCGTTCGAGGCGCAGGGCGTTTCGTGGGGGAGTGGGCGATGACGCTCGCGCATGGCGCCCGATTGGCAACGCGCTCGTTCACCTCGTTCACGCTGATGGTGATCGTCGCGAGTGCTGCTGCCGGCCAGGAGCCGAAAGACCCGCATGCCGTGCAGCCCGAGCGTCCAACCGTGGCCACGCACGCCGGGACGGTGGCGCCCGGTTGGTTGGAGATCGAGGCCGGGGTCGAGCACGACCATTTCTCGCCGGCGAATAACACGACGTTCACGCCGACGACGATCAAGATTGGTCTCGCGAGTCACGTGCAGCTCAGCATCCTCGGTTCGGTCGTGCACACCATCGCGGGATCGGGCATCGGCGACGTCACCGTCGGAGCAAAGTGGCGTCTCGTCGACGACGCGCCGATCCTCGGTGATTTCGCGGTGCTGCCGGCGGTGAAGTTTGCCGCCGGCTCGTCGGATCGTGGCACTGGAACGGGAACGACTGACGCGTCTTTGCTGTTCATCTCGAGTCACGATTTCGGCGGCGTCGCGATGGACATCAACGCCGGGTACACTCGCCGCAGCGGCAACGGCACGAACGCACCGACCAGTGCCTCACTGTGGACGGCGTCGTTCGGCGGACCCTTCGGCGGACCGTGGGGATGGGCGCTCGAATGCTATGGGTTTCCCGGCACCGGCGGGCCTGCCGGTGCTGCGCCGATCGTCGCCTTGCTTGGCGGACCAACGTTTCTCGCGAAGTCGTGGCTCGCGTTCGATGCGGGCGTGATCGTGCCCGTGACGGGGCCGCAGGCGCATGCGCTTTACGCGGGCGGCGTCTACAACGTTGGGAGACTCTGGTCGACGCGTCACTGACTCGCGACGCGACGAATTTGGTGCCATAATCGCTGCGGCTCCCACACCAGGATGGAGAGAATGCAGCCACGCATGAATCGATGGATAGCGCTCGTCGCGCTGTCGTCGGTTATCGCGCCGTTGACGAGCGTGCTCGCCGCGCAAGGCCGCGGCGCGCGGCCGTCGGACAGCAGCTTCAACGTGTCATCGAATTCCGCGCTGTCGAGTTTTCACTTTCGCTCCATCGGCCCGGCGAGCATGGGCGGGCGCCTCGACGACATCGAAGTGTCACAGAGCGATCCGAACGTCATCTACATCGGATACGCCGTCGGCGGCGTGTTCAAGTCCGAAGACAACGCGGTGTCGTTCAAGCCGGTGTTTCAGACGTACGGCAGCGCGTCGATTGGCGACATCGCCATTCATCCGACCAATCCGGACATCGTTTACGTCGGAACGGGTGAGCCGAACAACCGGCAGACCGCGTCGTTCGGCGACGGCATTTACAAGTCGACCGACGGTGGCAAGACCTTCACCAACGTTGGACTCAAGGAAACGCAGACGATCGCGCGCATCGTGATCGATCCGAAAAATCCCGAGGTCGTGTACGTCGCGTCGCCTGGTCATTTGTTCGGACCGAACGCCGACCGCGGTGTCTACAAGACGACCGATGGCGGCAAGACGTGGAACAAGATCAAGTACATCGATGAGAACACGGGCTTCACCGACATCGCCATCGATCCGTCGAACAGCAACATCATTTATGCGGCGAGCTACCAGCGCCGCCGCACGAGCTGCTGCTTCAACGGCGGTGGGCCGGGCAGCGCGGTGTGGAAGAGCGAGGACGCCGGCCGCACGTGGTCGAAGCTGACGAGCGGCTTGCCCGGCGGCACCTACGGCCGCATCGCGCTCGGCGTCTCGGCGTCGAGCCCGAACGTGGTCTACGTGCAGATCGAAGCCGGCGAGACGGGCACGGAGCTTGGGGGTCGGAGCGGCGCGGCAGAGGCACCGACGGAAGCGGCCGCGGGCGGTGCCGGTGGTGGCGGTGGTGGCGGTGGCGGGGGCGGTCGCGGCGGATTCGATTGGTGCAACAACGGTGGCCCCGGCAACGGATTCGCCGCGGGGCGCGGTGGCGCGCCGGCCGCGAATGAGAATCGCACGCCGCCCAAGCTCGATGCGGCGAAGGGCGGCGTGTTCCGCTCCGACAACCGCGGGCGCTCGTTCACGCTCGTGAGCAACTGCGATGCGCGCCCGATGTACTTCAGCCAGCTGCGGGTCGATCCGCAAAATCCGAACACGATCTACGTCGCGGGTCTGCCGGTCGCGAAATCGCTCGACGCCGGCAAGACGTTCGCCACGCTCGACGCGGCCGGTGGCAACGGCGAGCCGGCCCACGTCGACCAGCACGCGATCTGGGTCGATCCGCGCAACTCGAAGCACTTGATGATCGGCAACGACGGCGGATTAGACATCTCATATGACCAGGGCCGGACGTGGGACTTCATCGCCACGATGGCCACCGGCTTGGCCTACGTCGTCACCGCCGACAACGAACGGCCCTACAACGTCTACACCGGGCTTCAGGACAACAACAGCTGGGGAGGCCCGAGCTCCAAGCGCGGGCGCGCCGGCATCACGAACATGGATTGGTTCGGCATCTGCGGCGGCGACGGGTTCTACACCGCCGTCAATGCCGATCATCCGAACATCATCTACTGCGAGTCGCAGGACGGAAACACGCAGCGGTACGATTTGAATACCGGCCAGACGATCAGCATCAAACCAAATGCGGGCCCGGGTGCGCAGCTTGCCGGCGGCCCGGCGGGTGGTAGCAACGCCGCACGCGATCGTGGCGCGTGTGTCGACGGGCGCGCGCCTGGAGGACGCGGCGGGGGTGGTGGAGGCGGTGGCCGCGGCGGCGCCCGCAAGAATGTCATCAACGCGGACGGCGGCGAGCAGTATCGCTTCAACTGGAACACGCCGTTCATTCTCTCGTCGCACAATCCGGATATCGTCTACTTGGGCGGCAACCGGTTGTTCAAGTCCTATGATCGCGGCACGAGCTGGGTCGAGAGCCCGGATCTCACCCGGCACATCGATCGCTGCGGCGTGGCGGTGATGGGCGTCGGCGGCGACAAGTCTCAGCTCTCGAAGAACGACGGCTTGTCGCAGTACAGCACGATCATCGCCGTGTCCGAATCGCCCGTGATGCCAGGTGTCGTGTGGGCGGGCACGGACGACGGTCTCCTGCAGGTGAGTCGCGACGGTGGGTTGACGTTCACCGAAGTTGGCAAGAACCTGCCGGGATTGCCGCAAGGCGCGATCGGCAGCGATGACGCCTTCTGGATTTCGCGCATCGACGCGTCGCACTTCGATGCGGGGACGGCATACGTCTCCGTCGATGGCCATCGCAGCGACGATCTCCGCCCGTACGTGTTCGTGACGCACGACTACGGCCGCACGTTCCAGAGCATCGCCGGCGATTTGCCGAGCTATGGCAATGTGCAAGTGGTGCGCGAGGATCCGAAGAACAAGGATCTCCTGTTTGCCGGTACCGAGTTTGGGTTGTTCGTCTCTCAGAACGGCGGCAAGCATTGGGAGAAGTTCATGAACGATTACCCGACGGTGCGCACGGATGACATTCTCATCCATCGGCGCGACGCCGACGTCATCGTTGCGACGCACGGCCGCAGCATCTGGATCGCCGACGACATCTCGGCGCTCGAGGCCTTCACGCCGTCGGTGGCGGCGCAGGATGTGTATCTCTTCACGCCGCGGACGGCGGTCGCGTACATCACGGATCTCACGAACAATCCGCACATCGGCGGCCAGAAGGTATTCGTCGGCGCCAACGCGCCGCGCGGCACCGCGATCAGTTATTACCTCAAGTCGGGCGCGAATGACGTGAAGGTGTCGGTCGTGGACGGACAGGGCCGTACGCTCTGTACGAGCAGTGGACCGACGAGCGCCGGCATTCACAAGGTGCAATGGACGCTTACGGCGCCGCTGCTGAACCAGGGTGGCGGCGGTGGAGGCGGCGGCGGCAACTTCGGCGCCGCGGCCGGACCGCCGGACAATGGTTGCAGCGGCGGCGGTGGTGGACGCGGCGGTGGTGGCGGGTTCGGCGGTGGTGCGAACGCGATCACGCCGGGTACGTACACGGCAAAGCTCGTGGTGAACGGGCAGAGCTTCAGCCAGGCGTTCGAGGTGCTGGAAGACAAGACGTTCAAGGCGCGGTAGAGCGGTAGAAACGAGGCAGCGTCATTCCGAGCGTCAGCGAGGAATCTTCCCTCCGGGTCGAGCGGCTTGCCCTTAAGACCAGGATGCCAGATTCCTCGCTTCGCTCGGAATGACAACGGCGGCCCGCATATTATCTTCCGCGCGTGGACATCCTGCGCAACCCGCCGAATCCCGAACGCGATGCCCAGATCAAGTCCCGCCAGCAGCTGGCGGGAAAGTTCGGTTTCATCCTCGGCTGCGTCGCATCGGTCGCGGCGCTCGGACTGAATTTTTATTGGAAGGGCGTGCCCGAGGAGTTCATCGGACTCGCTTTTTACGTCCTCATCGCCGCGCTCAACATGCCGATCGGCATCATGATCGGACTTCTGTTCGAGAAGTGGTCGCGGCCGAAGGACTTGAGACCGAAGAAGTAACGATCACGCTCAGGCACGTCACGCCGCCCTCGGCTTTCGCGAACTCTGATACCGAAACTGGTATCACTTCCCAGCCGCAGCCGCGCAGCGTCTCGATCGTTTCAGGAAACGCATCCGACGCGATGATGCGCTCGCCGATCACGAGCACGTCGCCCGCCCACGGCTCGTTCGCCGGCACGGGCACTCGCCGGCTCCCGGGAAACACCGACGCGTCGACCCAATCCGCGTTGACCAGAAAGCGGCCATCGGGCAGCGCGCTGCACGCGGTTTTGAGATGCAGGCATCCCGTCACGCGAACCGCCGTGACGGAATAGCCCAGGGGCGCGAGCAAGTCGCGCAGATCGTCGATCCCTCGCTGATTCGTCCGAGGCGACCGGCCGACATAGACCTCTCGTCCCGAGACGACGACGTCGCCGCCGTCCATCGTCGCCGGGAGTGCCAGGCGTTCGATCGGTCGAAACTGTCGGAGCGCCGGCTCGATGCCAGACGGTTCGCCGCGGCGCGACTCCGCCCCGGGCGACATCATCACCGCCACCTCGTCGAGGACGACGGCGGTGTCTTCCACGAACACGCAATCGGGCATCGCGCGATTCGTGTCGAGCACGATGACTTCGGCGCCGCAGCGGCGCAGCGCATCGCGGTAGCCAAGATGCTGCCGTCGCGCCAGCGCAAGATCGATCGGCGTCACGCCGACGAACGTGTGCTCGAATTGCTGCATGTTCGGCGACGGCTCGTGGGTGATCGCCACGAGCCGTCGCGAACTCACGGCGCGCCTCCGCCGATCTGTCCGCGCAGATAATTGCGCGCGTCATCCGAGCCCGTGAAAAGATTCTCCGGATACCGGCGGTAGTGCAGCATCTCGTCGTAGATCGTCGCGTTCTCGTACGTGTTGAGTCCCATGCCGGCGAGATATTGCAGGCGCAGGTTCACATCGCGATTGATCTGCGCATCGACGAGCCACGGCGCCAGATCGCGCGCCTGGCCACCGTACGTCGTGAAGAGCGCCAGCGGTGAGTTGAAGCCCACGTCGTTCAGCGACTGCACCACGCGCGCATTCTCCGGACGGTTCAGCCGAGCCGCGATCGAATCGAGATTGATCGGTTGCGGCGTCGCGTGTCCCGCGAGCAGCACGTCGTATCCCTTGCCGTTGATGTCGTTGCTCCAGACCGTGCCGTCGGGAAACACGTTGAAGAACGTTGCCAGTTCGCTCTTCACGACCTCGGGGAAGCTCTCGTACAAGGGCACCCACTGCGTGACGACGCCGCCCGGATTGAGATGCTGCTTCACGAGCTCGAAATACTCCTTCGTGTACAACGTCGCCGCGCCCTTCACCCAGGGATGAATCGGATCCGAGGTGATGACGTCGAACTTTTCTTTCGTCGTGAGGATGAAATGGCGCGCATCGTCGTACACGATCTCGACGCGCGGATCGTGCGCGACGTTGTAGTTCTGCGCCGTGAAGTACGTCGACACCACTTTGGGAATCAGCGGTTCGATCTCGCAGATCACGATGCGCTTGATGCCGGGATACGTCACGAAGGATCCGGCGGTAACACCCGCGCCGAATCCCACGACGAGCACCGACTTGGGCTCGTTGACCAGCAACGCCGAAATGTGGCCGAGCATGCGCTGCAGCCGCATGTCCTGCGGAAGGCTCGACGCCTCGACTTTGCCCGCGACGTGGAAGTTGCGCGCGCCGCTCTCTTCTTCCGACACGGCGATCGACGAGTTCATGCCTTCGCCGACATAGAGGTACTTCGGTTCCGTCGTGTACGTCGGCAGAAAGCGTCCGTACGCCACGAGGCCGTCGGGAACTCCGGGCACGTTCGCCGCGAGCACGACGGCGACGATCGACGCCGCGACCACGGTGATCATCCCGACACGGCCGAGCGATTCGATCGGTCGCGCGTCGCGCCTGAGCGGAAGATCGGTCGGCGCCTTGCGCAGCATCGACGCGAACACCACGAGCGCGGACACGAGCGAGATGGCGATGAGCAGCACTTCCGCGCGCTGCGTACCGAATTGCGGAATCACGACGATGCTGAAGATCACGCTGCCGATGATCGCGCCGACGGTATTCGCCGCGTACACGCGACCAACCAGACGGCCCGCGTCCTGTCCCGGTCCGACCACCGCGGCGATCGCGAGCGGGAAACTCGCGCCCCACAACAACGCCGCCGGAAACACGGCGACGAGCGATCGCAGAAAATCAACCTGGAACGTGATCCACGGACTCGGGCTGAGCGACGGATTGATCGGCCAGTAGGGAAGCGCCTTTGCCATCATGAACGCGCTCCACGCGATGGCCACCGTCAACAACAGCTGGCACCACCCGAGCGCGGCACGCGGTGACTTTCCACGCGACAACGCGGCACCGCCGCTGCTGCCGAAGCCAAGCCCCACGAGAAATACCGCGAGAATGATCGAGAACGTGTAGACCGACGCACCGAGCATCAGCGACAACAGGCGCGTCCACACCACTTCGGCGCCGAGCGCGGACATTCCCGACAACCCGATCGCCGCATACACGACGTTCATGCGCGGCACGGCCGGCACATCGTTCGCGCCCTCCGCCTGCACCGCCGGCCGATGCGGCGCGCGCTTCGAGAGCGCGAGACCAACTCCAGCGACCAGGAAGTTCACGCCGACCGCGACGACGGTCGTCGTCGTCATGTCGTGCACGCGGAGCAGATAGAATCCCGCGAGCAGACAACCGAACACCGCGCCCGCGATGTTGCTGCCGTAAAAGAAGCCGAGCCACGACACCCCGGTTGGCGTCGTCTCGACCCAGCGCGCGATCGCCGGCAGCGTCGCGCCCATGAGGAGCGTCGGCGGAAGGAGGCAGATGGCGCACAGCAATCCGCGCCACAGAATGCCGGCGAGCCCGCCCATCGCGGTCGCGGTGTAAACGCCGCCAACCAGCGGCACCGCCACGAGCACGATCAATCCGAGAATACCGATGCCCGCCTCGAGTGCCGCATACACGCGCAGCGGATGCTGCTCGGGCGAAACGAATCGCGGCAGCAACAAGCTGCCGAGACACATGCCGCCCATGAACGTGCCGAGCAGCACGCCGAGCGATACGGCCGACGAGCCGATGACGAGCTCGATCAGCTGAAACCAGACGATTTCGTAGATGAGCGCCGCGCATCCGCTGCCGACGAACAGCAGCAGCAATAACGGCAGGAAACGCTGGGTCGGCGGAAGGGGCAGCGCGATCGTCTGCGTCTGCGCCTGGCGGGCGATCTGTTTGGCCATGCGACTGCTGGGCGGGAAGAGGGAAACAGGCAGGGGCGGGGGCCTTCCCCAGAATTACGCTCGAGCAGGCCGGAGAGTTGGCAGCCACTGGCACCGGACACTGGTTCGCCCGTCGCAAGCCGCCTAGTCTTGACGCGCATGATCCAATCGATCTGCGTCTTTTGCGGCTCGGCTGAAGGAGCGACACCGGTGTACATGGACGCCGCGCGAACCTTTGCGCGGGCCGCTGTTCGTCGCCGGCTTCGGCTCGTCTATGGCGGCGCGAGTGTCGGGCTGATGGGCGCCCTCGCCGACGCGGCGCTCGAGGCTGGCGGCACGGTGATCGGCATCATGCCGCGAGCGCTGGTCGATCGCGAGATTGCGCATCGTGGCCTGACGGCCCTGCACGTGGTGGAGACGATGCACGAGCGAAAGGCCTTGATGGCCGAGCTCGCCGATGCGTTCGTGGCATTACCGGGCGGCCTGGGCACTCTCGAAGAGCTCTTCGAGGTGTGGACCTGGGGTATGCTCGGCCTGCACGACAAGCCGTTCGCGATGCTCGACGTGAACGGCTATTACGCGTCGCTCGCGATGTTTCTCGATCACGCGCACCGCGAGGGGTTCATACGCGCCGCGCAACGCGGCCGCCTCATCATGGACGACGAGCCGGAGCGATTGCTCGCCCGGCTCGTCGCGCGTGAGCCGAACCCGCTTACGGGTCCTTCGTGAGATTGAAGTTGAATGGCATCTGAACGAGTTGACGCACCGGCTTGCCGCCGACCAGCGCGGGATTGAAGCGCATCGCCGGCAAGGCGTCCTTCACCGCTTGCGTGAACAGGTCGTGCGTCGACTTGAGCACCTTGAAGGTCTCCATGTCGGGCGTGCCGTCGGTGTTGAGCACGAACTGCGCTAAGACTACTCCTTCGACTTTGGCTTGGCGCAACATGTCGGGGTAGCGCGGTGCAGCGTTGCCCGGCATCTGCGTTGCTTGGTGCTCCACCTGAAACTCGAAGTACGTCTGTTCGCCCGTGACTCGAGTGGGTTGCGCGGGGAACGCGACGACGGAATCCGTGCGACGACCAGTCACGACCCAGCCGGGCGCGGTCCCTTCCGGCGCCGCAACGATGACGATCGCGTTGGCCGACGACACTCCGTCGATGACGACTGCATGCCCGGGTGTGCGCAGCTGGTCAGCCGTCTTGTCACGCATCAGGAACAGAAACGGACTTTGGATGGATGCGTTCGGCGCAAGCCGCCACTTGGGCAGCACGCTCTTCACGGCGTTCGTGAACAGGTCGTGCGAGCTGGAGACGACGGCGAGACTCGACAGATCGGGTACGCCCTGTCCGTCCGTGTAGAACCGAACGAGTACGGATCCTTCGACGCCCGCGGTACGCAGCATGTCCGGATAGCGCGGCGCGGGGTTGCCTTGTTGCGCGACCGCGCCGCCGATGGATGTCGAGACGACCGGATCGAGCTTCAACACTTCGGTGTGCGGCCGCGCTAATATGGCCCGCGGCGCCACCGTCGGCACGTCGTTCAACACCGGCTGGACGGCGCGCAGCACCTGATCGGTGAGCGGCACGCCGGCCGATTGCAGCGAGCTTGCGAACGCCAGCACGAGCGCGGCGATGACACCGCCGGAATACATCGTGAGGCGCGCGAGCTTCCGGGTCGATCTGCGCATGGCGAGAATCCTCCGTTCGAGTTGCGTGGTTGGCTCGGTCATCATCGGCGCGAAGATCGCCGGCGAAATCGACCGTCGCTGCGCGATCGTGAGCATCAGCATTCCGTACCGTTCAGGCGAGGGGTGCGCGCGCAGCACGCGCGCGTCACAGTCCATCTCGATCGCCAGCCGAAGACGTCGCGCCTGGAGCCACAGCAGCGGATTCCACGGCATCGCCGCGACGGCCAGGGCGGCGCCGAACAACAGATGCGGATCGCGCGCGCGGCGATGTTCCTCTTCGTGCCGCAGCACGATCGCGCGCAGCGACGCGTCGAGCGAAAAAATCCATTCGGGGAGCACGACGTCCATCGTGCGCAATCCCACCACCGCCGGCCCGACGTTGTCCGACAGCTTCACCGCGACACCGTCGATGCGACTGCGCTTCCATTCGGCACGCATGCGCTCGAGCGCCACTACGCCGCGCGCGAGACGCACGAGCAGCGCGAGCGACAGCGCGATCCACAGCATCGCGAGCCCGCGATCGAGCAACGCCGCGATCCGGGCACCGATCGACGGCGTGATGATCATGGCGGGCGTCTGCACGACGATCGTAAACGGCAGCACCGAGACCGCCGCCGGTGCAGGGAACAATCGCCGCAGCACCGATCCGAGCGGCCACACCACCGAGAGGAGCGCCGCCGCCGCCCACACCCACCGTGTCGGCAGGCCGCGCGCGCTCAATCCCTGGTCCGCCGCGAGCGCGGCGATCGATATGAGTATGCTAATGGCGCCGGCGTAGAGCATCCACGACGTGATCATCGTTTCGATCCTCCCCCGCTTCTGGGCTTCGGCGACCCGGCCTTGAGCAGCGCGCGCAACCGGCGCATGTCGCTGCCCGACAACTCTTCATCTTCGACGAGCTGCGCCACGAGCTGCTCGGCGGAGCCGTGAAAGAGTTTGTCGACGAGCTTGGTGAGCGCGGTGCGCCGCGCCGCGCGCCGCGCGACGCGCGGGAAATAGCGGTGCGCCTTGCCCTCGGCGCTGTGCGACACGAAATCCTTCGCCTCGAGATTGCGAAGGATGGTGAGCACCGTCGTGTACGCGAGATCGGCCGGCAGGCGGTCGCGCACTTCGGCGACGGTGCCCGAGCCCAGGTCCCACAACACGCCCATCACGTCGAGCTCGCGGTCACCCAGTACGAAATCGTCCATGCCCTCGTCCGGTGAAGTAGTCACGCTGTGCTCGTCCACGCGGTGGATTGGGTCTGGCGTATCTACTAACGTGGTAGTAGAATATCGGCCGCCCTCCGGCGCATCAACTATGAGCATAGCAGATTAATGAAATCTTCATCCATCGGTCGCGCCGCGCCAGGCGTGGTTGCCGCCCTCATGGCCCTCGTGGCCCTCATGGCCCTCATGGCCCTCGGGGCCGCCGAGCTCCCGGCGCAAACGCCCGATGCCGCCCACCTGCGCGAGCTCGTCGAAGGCCTCACCGTCACGCCCCGCGTTCTCATCATCAACGCACGGCCCGAGGATGAGGACAACCGGCTCATTGCCTGGCTGTCGCGTGGCCGGCACGTCGAGACTGGCGTGCTGTCGCTCACGCGCGGTGAGTCCGGACCGAACTTTCTTGGAGCCGAGTCGGGCACGGTGCTCGGTGCCGTGCGCACGCAGGAGATGCTCGAGGCGCGGCACATCGACGGCGCTGAGCAGTTCTTCACGCACGGCTACGATTTTGGTTTTGCGCGCGATACCGCCGAAGTGTTCAAGCGCTGGAATCGCGACTCGATCGTCGGCGATATCGTCTCGGTCATTCGCTCGTTCCGTCCGCATGTCATCGTCGTCACGTCGAGCGACAGCGACCCGCGCATGGACGGTCAGCGCGCTGCCCTCGCCGGACTGGTCGCCGACGCACTCACCTCTGCTGCCGACACGCATGTCTACCCGGCGTCAGTGTTCGGTATGCCATGGCGTACGGCCAAGCTCTACCACTATGGGACAGGTCTCGTCGTTCGCACCGACGAGTTCGATCCTGTGCGTGGCAAGACGTACGACGCCATCGCGCTCGAGGCGCGCGCGCAATACCGATCGCAGGGTTTGCAAGATCTCGCATTGCCCACGACGCCCGTGCAATTGCAGCGCGTGATGCCCGCGATGCGCGATTCATCCATCGAGCGGTCGATCTTCGACGGAATCGACACGTCGCTCGTGCGCTTCGTGGCAACGGCGCCGCATGACGTCGCCGACGAGTTGCCGAGTATGGCGGCGTATGGTGATACGGCGCGGCGCATGCTCGATCTGCGTCATCCCGCGTCCGCTGTCGCGCCGCTGTCCGAGTTGGCGACCTTGGTGAATCACGCGCGCGCCGTCACGCCGTGGTGCGGACATCCGGCGCGCAGCGCCGCTCCTCCACCGACTGCGCCCGCGCCGACGTGCGATCAGGCGACACTCGACCTCGAGGCATCGTTGGATCTCGCGCGCCAGCGTGTAACGGACGCATTGCTCGCCGCCGCCGGTGTCGAGATCGATGCTGTCGCCGATCGCGAGCTGATTGCGGCAAGCGACACGGCACTCGTCACGATCACGGTGGCGAACCACGGCGACGTGCCGATCACGATCGGCGAGGTGGCGGTGTGGGGCGGGATGAGTGAGCCGCATCCCGCGCTGATCGTTTCGCCTGGCGAAACGACGCGCCTCGATCGCACGGTCGCCGGACTCGCCGATCCGCATCCATGGTGGATCGAGTCGCGCACCCAGGACCGCTTTCCCAGTGTCATGCCGTCACTGCTCGACGGTCTCGCACGCGGCGACCTTCTGCCAAAGAATCTCGTGGTGCGCAGCGGCGCCGTCCCCGAGAACTATCGCCGCACGAGCGACGTCAGCGTCGTCGTCACGATCTCGGGCACGACGGTGAGCACGAGCATCGGCCCCGTCGTCTTTCCCTATGCCGACGCCATCGTCGGTCAGCAGCGGCGTCCGATCGCCGGCGCGCCCGACGTGCTCCTCAACTTTGGCCGCGGCCTCGAGTGGGTTGCCGCGCAAAGGCCGGTCACGCGCGACCTGCACGTCTTCATGCGATCGAACACGAAGCAGCCGCGCGCCTTTACCCCGTCGACGCCGCTGGTACCGAAAGGGCTGCGCGTCGATTCACTGCCGCGGCTCGTTGTGCTTGGTCCTCGCGAAGAACGCGACATGTCCATTCATCTGCGCGGCCGATCCCCGGGCGAAGACCGCGAAGCGTTTGGCCTCGTCGGCAAAGCCTCGAACGGCGCCAGATACTTTTCCGGCTTTCAAACAATTCAATACGCGAATCTTCTGCCCATTCGCGTCGCTCGCAGCTCGGGGCTGTGGGTGCAACCCGTGGAGATCACCATTCCCACGAGCATGAGCGTCATTTACGTCCGCGGGCTGGGCGACGATGTCCCGACGGCGCTCAAGGACGTCGGTGTCACCGTCGTCACCGTGCCCGCGGAAGATTTTCTCACGATCGACATCAGCAAGGTGACGACGATCGTGCTGGGGCCGCGCGCGCTCGAGTTGCATCACGAGCTCGCGGCGCAAAAGACGCGGTTGTTCAACTGGGTGCGCGACGGCGGAACGCTCGTCGTCTCGCGCGGCGACGTGCCCACGCTTCAATGGCTGCCGTTTGCGGTCAGCGTCTCGCACCCGGTTGCCGAGCGGGTCACGCGTGCGGATGCGCCGGTGGTCGCGGTCGAGCCAAACGCGCGAGTGCTGTCATGGCCGAACGCCATTCGCGACACCGATTGGACGCAGTGGGTCGGCGAGCGCGCGCAGCTGGTGCCGTCGACCGTGCGGGTTCGTATGCGAAGCCGCTCGAGATGCACGATCTCAAACAGCCCGAGAACCGAAACGCGCTGCTGGTATTGCGCATGGGCAAAGGCACGCTCGTGTACAGCGCGCTGACGCTCGATCAGCAGATCGGCGCGGGCGTTCCCGGTGCGATGCGATTGTTCGTGAACTTGCTCAGCGCCGGACTCACGCCCGCGAACACCGCCAAGGCGTCGCCGTAGCGCGAGTCAGCTCAATACGGCCGGTCGACGACCGACGCGCGATAACGAACGACGAGCGGCCCGTCCTGACCGGCGCGCGTCTCCGGATACAGCGCGATCGACCAGCCGGCGTGGAGCGCGATGTGAATGCCGCGCGTCGGTAAATCGTAGAGCAACACTTTCTGCGAGGACACGATGTTGCCCATCGGCAGCGCGGCGAGCGCGGAGTCGGCGGCCGCGCCGTAGATGCGCGGCAGTGTGGTACGAATGAACCGCTCGAACTTGTCGGGCATGCGCGTGCGAATGTCCGGCGTGTCGAAGGCAAGCGTCACGGTGCTGTCGTCACGGACCGCGGTGACACCGTTGCCCAGCGACGTCTGGCCCATCGCGATCACGGGCGACGCCGGTGCGCCGTCGCGTCGTGCGAGTTCGCCTTGCTGCGCCACCGGGACGTTCGTCGGAACGGTCGCAGAAGTGTTCGGCCCATTCGCGGCGGCTGCGCTCGTACCTGAGTCTTTCGCCGGTGACGATTCCGCGATCGTGACGATTGGCGCTGGTGTCCCGCGCTTCGCGGCGCGATTGCGCAACGCGCCCGCGCTCAGGAGGCCCGCGGTGCCCACGACGGCGAGTGCCACAACCAGGGCGCCGCCACGCAGCACGAGCTGCTTGCGACGCACGCGCGCGAGCACTCTCGCTTCATGGCGACAATGCAAACACACCGTCGTCCCCGGACGACGTTCGTGCGTGCAGACTTCCGTAGGTTGGTGCGACGCGTTCAACACGACCATCTCCTGGGCGCTACCCGACAGATAGTGTGACGAGCAACACCGCGCGCCGCAACCGCGGAGTTGGGGCGCGCCCAACTCCGCGATCCTCGGCGCCGAAGACGCCGAGGTCCTGCTGTTCTTGCTTACGGCTTCTTCGCCTGCTCCTTCGCGCTCTTTCCCGCCTTGGTCAGACTGTCGTGTGCCGCTGACGACGCTTTCTTGACGCTGTGCTTCACTTTCCGGCCGGTCGTCTTGCTCGCGCTGCTGACGGACTTGGCCGCTTTCCCGACGTCGCCGCCGACCTTGTGAACCCCCGTGGCGTTCCCAGCCGCGGTCTTCGTGTCGTTGCCGGCAGTCGTCAGCGCATCATGCGCTTTCGACGCGTCGCGATGCACTTCGGCCTTGGTGTCGCGGCCGGCCTTCTTCACCGTGCTGCTCACGTCGTGCGCGACCTTGTTGAGACCGCCAGGCTTCTTGCCGGTCGTGTCCTGCGCGTGCAGCGGCAGCGCAAACGCGCCCATCACGACCGCCGCAACCCACAATGAACGTGCTCGCATGCTAATCTCCGTTCGGATTGGAAGTTCTACTTTGGCCCTCTTGCACTGAACTGTCTTCTCGCGCTGTACTTGCAAGAGATGGACGCACGCTCGTGCGGCCCAGGCCGCTGCATACGCTAAGATTCATCATGAACGACACCACCAGCAGCTCCGATAATTCGCCCGACTCGACCGCCGACGGGGCATTCCTCAGTCTCGGACTCGATCCCGCGCTCGTCGCCGCCGTCGCCTCGCTCGGCTACGAAGAACCCACCGACATTCAGCGCGAAGCAATTCCGCCACTCATCGCCGGCCGCGACGTGCTCGGCCAGGCCGCGACCGGAACCGGGAAGACCGCCGCATTCGCCCTGCCGCTGCTGCATCGCATTGGACGATTCGACGGCGATGAACCCGCGGTGCGTGGACTCATCCTCGTGCCCACGCGCGAGCTCGCGATGCAAGTCGCCGAAGCGGTGCACAAATACGGGCGTCAGCTCGGCATTCGCGTATTGCCCATCTACGGCGGTCAGGCAATGCAGCAACAGTTGCGCGCGCTCAAGCGCGGCGTCGACGTCGTCGTCGCCACACCCGGCCGCGCGCTCGACCACATTCGTCGGCGCACCCTGCGCCTGGACGCGGTGCAGATGGTCGTGCTCGACGAAGCCGACGAGATGCTCGACATGGGATTCGCCGAGGACCTCGATGCGATCCTGGGCGAGCTGCCCGAGGTGCGGCAGACCGCGCTCTTCTCGGCCACGATGGCGCCGGCGATTCGCGCGATTGCCAGCCGGCATCTCAAGGAGCCGGAGCTGGTCACGATCGCGCGCGAGCGCGTCGCGCCCGGCGAAGCCCCGCGAGTGAGAGAAGTCGCATACGTCGTGCAACGCCGGCACAAGGTACCGGCGCTCGCGCGCGTTCTCGACATGGAAGCGCCGACGTCGGCCATCGTGTTCTGTCGCACGCGCACCGAAGTCGACGAGCTCACCGAAACCCTCGGCGGCCGGGGATATCGCGCCGAGGCGTTGCACGGCGGCTTGTCGCAGGAGCAGCGCGATCGTGTGATGCGCCGCTTTCGCGATGGCACGTCGGAGCTCCTCGTCGCGACCGACGTCGCGGCGCGCGGACTCGACATCGAGCACGTCTCGCACGTCGTGAACTTCGACGTGCCCTCGTCGCCCGATGCGTACGTGCATCGCACCGGACGCACTGGACGAGCCGGTCGTGAAGGCGTCGCGATCACGCTCGCCGAAGCGCGCGAGCATCGGCTGCTTCGCAACATCGAGCAGCTGACCAAGCGCAAGATCTCGATCGAATCGGTGCCGACCGTCACCGACCTGCGTGCGCGGCGCATGGAGCTGACGCGCTCATCGCTCGAGGAATTGCTCGTCGGCGGCGAACTGGATGGCTATCGCAGCGTCGTCGAGTCGCTTGCTGAAGAGTACGACGTGCTCGACGTCGCGGCCGCGGCGGTGAAGCTGGCGGACGAAGCCGGCGAACCCGCCGAGACGAACGATGAGGAAATTCCAAACGCGTTCGTCCCGCGTCGAGACGAGCGGCCGCGGCGCGATCGTGATCGTGAGGCGCCACGCGGCGATCGTGCGACGCGTGCGCCTCGTGAAGAACGACGCGGCGAGCGAGAGGAGCGGCCGCGCCGCGGTCGTGTGCGCGGTGAGCGAAGCGCCGGCGGTGACGTGGCGCGCGTGTTCGTCGCGCTCGGCCGCAACTCGGGCGTGCGTCCGGCGGACCTCGTCGGCGCGATCGCGAATGAAGCCGGCATCGACTCGCGATCGATTGGCGCAATCGAGATCGCCGATCGGTTTTCATTGGTCGAAGTGCCCGACGACGCCGCGGACGACGTCATTCGGGCACTCAAGGGCACGACCATTCGTGGAAAGAAAGTGCTCGCTCGCCGGGATCGCGACGCGTGATGCGTCGCGATCCCGGCTGGTGCATCACTCGCCTTTCGCCTTCTTGATCTCCGCGGCCAGCTTGTCGTAGCCGTCCTGAGCGAGCGGATTGAAGCGTCCGTCGGTGTACGCGATCTTGCCGTCCTTGCCGATCACGAACACGGTGCGACGGAAGTACGGACGCGCCGGGTTCGGACTCTGCGAGCCGAACTTCGTGGCGAGCTCGCTCTTCGTGTCGGCGATCATGGCGAACGGAAAGTGCGCATCCTTCGCCCAGCTGGCGTGTGAGCCGAGGCTGTCGACCGACGCGGGCAGGACGACGACGCCCTCACCGAACAACGACTTGTAGTCATCGCGGAACTTCGAGAGCTCGGCGGTACATCCGCCGGAGCGATCGAGCGGATAGAACGCGAGGACGACGACCTTGCCGTGCAGTGCGGAGAGCGAGACCGGAATCGCTTTGCCGGTCGAGTCGGTTGCGGTCGCCGAGAAATCCGGCGCGGCCTGTCCGATTGCCGGCATGGCGGCAGCGGCCTGGCCGGCTTGAGTCTGCGCACCGGCGCGAACGCCGGCGACGAGTGACAGCGCGACCGCCGAGCGGAAGGCCGTGCGGATGAGCGAATGCATGATGTACCTCAGTTGCAGAGACGGGGAGGACCAGCCGAACATAAGCTACAATGAATCCGCCAAAGTCTCGCGCCGTTCGCCGCGCTACCCCGGATGACGCCCCCGTGCTGTCACGCTTTCGTTACGCGTTTCGCTCGCGGCGGCATTCGGCGACCGAGCCCGAAAACGATTTCGTCGCACGTACCGCCCAATGGATGCGCCCCCGCCTCGGCGCCGATTCGCGTTGGCGCGTCTGGCTGCTCGAGGACGAGGGAAAGCCGATCGGCAACATCTGGCTGCAGATGATCGAGAAGATCCCGAACCCCGGGGTCGAGTCGGAGCTCTACGGATACATCTCGAACTTCTATGTCGAGCCGGCGCACCGTAATACCGGTGGTGGAAGCCTGCTCTTGTCCGCCGCCCTCGACGAATGCCGCCGCTTTCACGTCGGCAGCGTGTTTCTCTGGCCGTCGGATGAGAGCCGCCCGCTCTATCTGCGCAACGGCTTCGCGGCTGCCGATCGCATGTTGCTGAAGGACATGCTCCCCTGAGATGACAATTGGTTGGAACGCGCGCATCTTCAGTCCCATGCGCCTGTCTCGCCAAGACGTTCGGCTCGCGGTTCGATCGTTCGCGCGCCAGCCGGGCTTTACTGTCGTCGCGATCCTGTCGCTCGCGCTCGCGATCGCGCTGAACACGACGATGTACAGCGTGCTCGATGCGATGATCCGGCCCAATCTCGACGCGCGCGAGCCCGGCCAGCTCTACTCGGTCATCTACTGGGGCGACATTCACGGACATCTCGACGATCGCGGCCGGAGCCAGCTGCTGCGATCATCACCGGTCGTCGAAGCCGACGCCCACGTGGGCGTCGAGAATGGTCTGGCGTCAGGCGTTGAATTCGGCGAACACTACGCGAAGTCGTCCGTCATGCAGGTGTCGCCCGATTTATTCACGATGCTCGGCACCCGCGCGAAACGCGGCCGGCTGTTCGTCACCGAGGATGAAACTGACGCCGCGCGCCCGGTCATCATCACTGAGCGTTTCGCCGCGGCGCTGAGTCCCGACTCGGCGTTCCCGATCGGCGCGCGCCTCTTGATCGACGGCGAGCACCGCCCGGTCATCGGCATCATCGGCAACAACACCATTCCGGGGATGCGAAACACCGGTGTCGTGTCGGTGACGACACCATCACCGCTTGCCGGAAACCTCATCCGCGTCCGCCACGGCATTTCGGTGGAACAAGCTCAGCAAGCCGCGGCAGTTCTCTCGCTGCGGTTCGCGACGCTCGCCGGCGAGGCGCCCACGGGCGCGCGCGTCCAATTCAAGCAGGCGATCAAATCACAGTTCGCTCCTCAGGCCTTTCACCTGGCGCTCGCCGCCGCGGTTCTCGCCGTGCTGCTCGTCGCGTGCGCGAATCTCGCGAACTTGCAACTCGCGCGCGGCATCGGCCGTGCGCGCGAGCTTGCCGTGCGCGCCGCCCTCGGCGCGTCGCGCGCCGACATCATCCTGCAGCTTCTGGTCGAGAGTGCGTTGCTGGCGTTGGCGGGTCTCATGGCGGGTGTGCTGCTCACGTTTTGGGGCGTGCACATCCTGCAGTCGAGCGTCCCGCCGAGCATCGCCGATTACGTCGTTCGTCCGCAGATCAGTTGGCGAGTATTCGCGTTTGCGATTGTCGTTGCATGCGTCACGGTGCTGCTGATTGGTCTCGTCCCGGCCATTCGCGTGTCGCGTGTGGACCCGAATACGCTACTGAAATCGAGCGCGGGAACCGGCGCGCTCAAACGCAACCGGCGGCAGTACGGCATCATGGTCGCCGCGGAGATTGCGTTGGCGCTCGCACTGCTGAGCGGTGCGTCGCTCGTCGCGCGCACGGCGGTCGAAGTGCGGTCGCTCGATGTGGGATACGACCCTCGGCCGCTTTCTATCGCGATGCTGTACATGCGCGCGCCGCAGAAGGACACCAGCATTCGTCTTCTTCCGTTCACGAACGACGTCACTGCGCGACTGCAGAGCCTTCCGGATCTCGCCGCCGTCGCGATGTGGACCCCAGCGGCACCAGAAAAGCGCGCGATCACGGTCGACGAGCACGGTCCATCGCCACGCGAGCTCCCGACGCTGTTGCTGAGCTACAAAGTCGTCACGCCGAACTACTTCCGCACGCTCGGCCTGCGCGTGACGCGCGGGCGGGACTTCCTCGATGGGGCAGCTGCCGTCAGCGAGGTAATCATCGACGAGCACACGGCACACGGATTGTTTCCAGGTGCGGATCCCGTCGGCAAGCAGATCAAGCTCGGCGCATTCGAGACGCAAGCACCGTGGCTGCGCATCGTGGGCGTCGTGCCGAACGTCGATGATCTCGACAAATTGATCATGTACCGGCAAATGCCGCGGTCGAGCAAAGTCGGAGACATCTATCGTGTAGCGACGACGAACGACAGCCTCGTAGTGCACGCACGCTGGTCGTATGAAGGCGTCGAGGTATTGGTGCGTACGTCCGGCAGTTCTGATCGGACACCGGTCGCGCTCAAGCGGTACCTGATCCCGAATGGTCTCACGCGCTACGTCGAGACGGAGTCGCGCGAGGAAGAGTTGGGCATCCGCCGCGAGCGCGAGCGCCACGACTTCGTCGCCTCGGTCTTCATCACCTTCGCGGTACTTGGCGTCGCGCTGGCTGCGCTCGGGATCTACGGCATCGTCGCGCACTCCGTCGTCGAACGCACGCGCGAGCTCGGGGTCCGCATCGCGCTCGGTGCGACCACGCAGAACATTCTTTACGCCGTGCTGCGCGAAGGCAACGTCGTCGCGCTCACCGGCGTCGCGGTGGGGCTTTATCTCACCAAGGACACGGCCAGCTGGCTGCATGCCTTCATCTTCGAAGACGACGAGTACAGTGCGCCGCTCTTTGCCGCGGTCGCGGTGATTCTGTTTGTCGTCGCGGTCGTCTCCGCGCTCATCCCCGCACTCCGCGCAACGCGCATCGACCCTGTAGAGTCCCTTCGCTCCGAATGAACGATCGCGTCGTCGAAGACCGTCGCGGCGACCTGCTGTTGTCCACCGATCGCACGCGGATCGACGTGAATGCCGTGTTGGCCTGGCTGCACGCCTCGCACTGGGGTTGGTCCATGACCCGGGAGTTGCTCGAGCGCGCGATCGAGAACTCCATGTGTGTCGCCGTCTACCGGGACGCGGAACAACTGAGCTTCCTCCGCGTCGTGACCGATCTGTCGACCTTCGCGTATTTCACGGACGTCATCGTCGCGGAATCGGCGCGAGGGCAGGGGCTGGGTTCGTGGATGGTGGAGGCGGTGTTGACGCATCCGGACCTGCAGGGCCTCAGGCGATTCGCCCTTCTCACCCGCGACGCACAGGGTCTCTACGAACGCTTCGGTTTTTCGGCCACGGACTTGTCCGCTTCGACCTACATGGAACTGCGCCCCCCAAGGCGATAGTTTCCACCGCGCAGCAGCCTCGAAGCAGCGTCACCGCGGCCTGAGAGCGCCTTCAATCCACATCACCGGAGGATGGATGACTGCCAAGCTGGACAAGACGATCAAGCGCGAGCTCGAAATCGACGGCAAGACGTACACGATCGCCATCGGCCCCGATGGGCTGAAGGTGACGGAAAAGGGCCGTCGCAACGGCCCCGAATTGTCGTGGCGCTCGATCATCAGCGGCGATGCGTCGCTGAACGAGAACCTCAAGATCTCCGTCGACGCGTCGTCGGATCAGTGAACACGGCGGCGCGCGCCCGCGCGTCCGTCGACAAAAACCAACACAGCTCGGCGCTCAACGTCTCGACCGCGATCCGCAGGGCATCATCACCCTGCGGCGCGGGAAGGCTTGCCGGCGGGAGCGCGGCGTCCGCTCCCGCGGCGCGCGGACGTCTGCCGCGCGTGTTGTGTATGCCCCCTCCCGCGCGCGTTCGACTTTCCGCGCGCGGCCCCTCCAGAGACTCCTCGCCGCTCGGCATCGCGTTGCCCCCCGTTCAATCCGTTTTTCGCCTCGCGTCGCGCCTCCGCGACTTGAGACATCCGGCATTGCTTCGGCGCCTTGTCCGGACGCCAGCGCAAAAACTTGGTCCCGTGCCGGAATCGTCCGCTCGTGAAGTGATCGTACTCGACTTCGACCACGAGTGACGGTTCGAGCGCTTCCCATTCGCTGGACCGCTTCGTCGACCACCGGCTTGGACCGCCGGGCGCCCGCCCGGTGAAACCTTCGCCGCCGCGCAATCGCTCCACGATCGGCGTGAATTGCTTGCGCTCCTCCCCGGTGAAGCTCGACGTGAAGCCGACATGGTGCAGAATCCCATCATCGTCGTAGAGGCCCAGGAGAAACGAGCCGACGACCTTGCCCTTCGTTGCATAGCGAAAACCGCCCACGACGCAATCTGCGGTCCGCTTTCGCTTGATCTTGACCATCCCGGTGCGCTCGCCCGTGGCGTACGCGAGGTCCGTGCGCTTCGCCATCACGCCGTCCGTGCCCGACTGCCCGGCGAGCCACTTCTTCGCCTCGGCGTAGTCCCGCGTTGCCGGGCTCAGCGAAATACTGTGGTTTTTCGCGAAGTTCGCTCGAGCGAACGTCTCGAGACGCTCACGCCGTTCAGCGAGCGGCTCGTCCGTCAGATCGGTGCCGCGCGCGTCGACGAGCAGGTCGAACACGAGCAGCGTGGCCGGCGTTTCCTGCGACAGGCGCGTGACGCGACTCTCGGCCGGATGAATGCGCTGCAAGAGGGCATCGAACGAGAGGCCGGCGACGTCGGGCACCACGATCTCACCGTCCACCACGAAGCGCTTCGCCTTGAGCGAGCGCAGCGCCTCGACCAGCTCCGGAAAATACCGCGTCAGTGATTGGCCGGACTTCGAGCGAAGTTCAACGGTTTTATCATTACGGAACGCTAAACACCGAAAGCCGTCCCATTTGGGCTCGTACTGCCAGTCGTCGCCGCGCGGCAGCTCGGCGACGACGCGTGCCTCCATCGGCTCGTATCCCGGCTTGATCGGCAGCGTCACGCGTGCGTCATCCGGCCGCTAGTCGTCGTCTTCGACACCGTCGTGCGCCGCCGTGCGGCGATCTTCGACGTCGCGCAAGCGAATCGTCCCCGCCGAGGCGCGCGCTTCGAGCGACAATTCCGTTTGGGCGGTCGGTAAGCCTTCGCCGCCGTGGGCCAGCATCGTCATGCGGTGCTGAAACCGCAGGAAGCGCACCGGCGCACGCAGACTGTCGCGCGGCGCGCGCGACAGGAACAGCAGTTCCTCGCGCACATCCCGCGGGAGATGCGTCGCCGTGCGCTTGCGGAGCAGCGCGGTCACGCGCATGGCGTCGCGCTGCATCAGCGCACGCTCGATCTCGTCGAGGTACGTCAGGAGCGAACGCAGGGCCGTCACGGCGCGCCGCGACCGCCGTGCGGCAGAGGGTTCAGCCACGCGCGCCTCCAACGGCTGTGAGCTTCGTGCGCGTTGACCGCTTCGAGTCCTTTTTCCAGTCCGTTGAACTCTTCGACGTGTCGAGCATGCCCTCGAGCCGATTGGGTGCCTTCATCGCCCTCGCCCAGAGGTCGCCGCGCCTGGCGACCCGCTCGGGAATGGTGTCGATGGTGAACGCGGTCGGATCGAGATCCTCGGTGAGCTCCGCCCACTCGAGCGGCGTCGAGACCGTGGCGCGCGGTTGCGCGCGCACGGAATAAACACCGGCCACGGTCTTTCCGCGAATGTTCTGCAGAAAATCCACGTAGACCGCGCCCGGCGCACGCTGACCCACCCGGCGTTCGACGGTCGCGAGTTTGGGAACGCGCCGGGCCACTTCGATCGCGATGACTTCAGCGACGGTGCGCGCCGCATCGTTCGACGCCCCGGGCCCCAGCGGCAGTACGATGTGAATGCCGCTCGCCCCCGACGTCTTCGGCACCGCGCGCAATCCAAGTTGGTCGAGCACCTCCTTCACCACGCAGGCGACCTGCACGACGCGCCTGAACGGTGCCTTCGGGCCCGGGTCGAGATCGACGATCGAATAGTCGGCGTATTGAATCGATCCCACACGTGAGTGCCAGGGATCGACCGAGATGGCGCCCAGCTGCACGAGATAGAGCAGCGTGGCGAGGTCGCGCCCGACGAGACGGTCCGCCGTGGTCAATCCCTCGTCCGACACCGACTCCACGCGCACGGATCGCGGCGCGTCTGCCGGTGCCTTCTGCTGGTAGAACGCCTTGCCGTCGATGCCGCCCGGAAAACGCTTCATCACGAGCGGCCGGTCGGCGATTGCCGGCAGCAGATAGGGCGCCATGCGCGCGTAGTAGCGCATCAGATCGCCTTTCGTGCGCTTGACCCTGGGGAAGAAGATCTTGTCGAGATTAGAAATCTCTAATTCGCCCGTCGGCAGGTCGAGGATGCCGGAGCCGCCCGCGTCTTCGATCGCGCGGAGCTTGCCCACGATGGCATCCTGAGCGGCGCGCGCAGCGCGCACCGAAGGACCCCCGTCCCGACGGAGGAGCTCTCCTCGGCGCACCGGGGTCCTTCGCTCGCTGTGCTCGCTCAGGACGACGGGCTTCTCCTTTTTCACAGCACGCGGATCCTTGTCGTCGCGCATGCCGAGATACACCGGCTGCCGCAGCTTTCCATCCGCGGTCCATTCGTTGAACTTGATCTCGACCACGATCTCCGGCTTCGTCCAATGCGCCGGTTGATTCGTGCGAAAGCGCGTCGAGAATGGCGACGTCGCGCGCTCGATCCGCGCGAGCCGCTTGTACATCTCGGCCAGCGATTTCCGCGTGAACCCGGTGCCCGTATGTCCCGCGTACACGAAATCGCCGCCGTCGTAGAAGCCAAGCAGAATGGCGCCGATGTGCTCGCGCGAGTTGCGCGGTTCGGTCCATCCGCCAATCACGAATTCCTGCCGCCGCTCGATCTTGAGCTTGCGCCAGCTCGTCGAGCGCCGTCCCGCTTCGTACGGCGCGTCCGCCCGCTTGGCGATGATGCCTTCCCAATCGTGCTCACGAGCGGCGCGCAGCATCGCTTCACCGTCGTCGGAAACGTCACTGAGCCGTAACGCGCTGGAACGACCACCCGGGGGAAGGAGGAGCTCGGCGAGATGCTTCCGCCGAACGCGCCACGGCTCAGTGACCAACGATTGGTTTCCGTCGAGCAACAGGTCGAACACCATCAACGCGGCCGGCGTCGCCGATCGATGTCCTTCGATCGCGGTGCGGTCGCTCACATGCATGCGGCTTTGCAGCTCCTGAAACCGCAGCGGCGCGTCGCCCTGCATGACGACGACCTCGCCGTCGAGGACGAACGGCCGCTTGACCGTGCGATGCAACGCCCGCAACGCATCCGCGATCTCCGGAAACGAATGCGTCTTGTCCAATCCATTCCTGCTGATCAACGCCACGTCGCCGCGCGCGGCTTTCCCCCGTCCGGTGCCCGTGACGAATGCGAGAACGCGAATGCCGTCGTACTTCGGCTCGAAGACCCATCCGTCGCCAGCGGGAATCTCACTCCCGACGCTGGCGAGCATGGGACTCACGGCCTTCATGCTGCTCTCATACGGCGCTCATGCAGACTTACGCCGCGTCGCGCGTTTGGCCTTGTGCGAGGTTTTTCGCCCACCGCCCACCGCTCGACGCCCATCGCGCTTGCCCATCTCGAGGCTCTCCTGCAGGCGCGCCATGAGATCGACCACCTGCGTCGTCTCGCGCTCCTCCGGCTCCTCCACCTCGATCTTCTTTCCCTTCATCTTGGCCCTGATGATCTTCATCAGGTTGTCGTGATAGTCGTCGGTGTACTTCGCCGGGTCGAATGCCGTCGACAGGTTCTCGACGAGCTGCTGCGCCATCTTGAGCTCCTGCGGGCGCACGCCGGCGTCGGACGGAAAGCTGAAGTCGCCGACGTCTACCAGCTCGTCCCCAAAGCGCATGATCTCCAGCACGATCGCGTCGCCCACCGCTTTCACCCCGGCGAGATGCAGCGAGTTCGATCGCATCGTGATCTTGCCGATGCCCACCATGCTCGACTGCTTGATCGCCTCGCGCAGAAGCGCGTACGCCTTCTCGCCGCCCTTCTGCGGCACGACGTAGTACGGCGTCTCGAAGTAGCGCGGATCGACCTCGTCGGTCGCGACGAAGTCCATGATCTCGATGGTCTTCGTCGATTCGATCGCCGCGGCCTTGAAGTCCTCGTCCGTGAGTACCACGAACTTGCCCTTCGTGTACTCATAGCCTTTGACGATGTCCTTCCAATCGACCGCTTCGTCTTCCTTCTGACACACGCGCTCGTACTTGATCGGCGACAAGTCCTTCTTATGTAACAGCCGGAAGCTGACGCGCTCCTTGCCTTGGACGGCGGAGTACAGCCGGACCGGAATGTTCACGAGTCCAAAGGTCAACGCTCCCGTCCAGATTGGCCGCATCGTCGCTCCGTTGAGTTGTTCGCGCCGTCGGGTTACGCGGTGCTCACGCCCATCACCCAACGCCCACCGACCAACGCAAGCGCGGTGCTATCAACAGTGTTTCCACATCATCGTGTGGATAGCGTGGATTTCTCGACAACAAATCGACAGCCAATCGACACCGAGCACGACATCAGAACGGTTATTTCTCGACGTCAAAACGCCTCGATTTTTTTGACCAAAAAGCGACGAAAAAGCGCCGCTTTTTTTGTGCGCGGATTGCGCCTTTTTCGCTCGGCCGATTTTCGGTCGTGCACATCTGTCCACAGGCGTTTTCCACAGACCTCGGCCGATGCTTACCTGTGATGGCCCGCAGACTTAGCTCGTTATCGACATTCGTCCACATTAGCTATCCACAGTAATGACAACGACTTATGGAAAACTTTCCCATTGCGTTTCGTTTCTGGCGCTTCTAGGTTGCCGTCCCCGCACCTGAACCGCGTGCGACGCGCGCCGAGAATGTGATGCGCGAATCGAGCGGTTCCGGGGCGCCAAAGATTCCAACGTACGTCAAGCACTTCGGCTCCCAATCCACATGCATCTCGTCAGCTGCGCCACTCCACAGGAACCGCTCGAAGCCGCGCCTCGCACGGCGCTGCTCGCGGACTTGACCGAGGGCGAGCGATGGGAAGGCTTCTGGTCCTCTGACGACGCCTACTTCGTGCGCTGCACGAAAGAGAGCGGCGACGTCAATTGGTACCGCCTCGCCGACGACGAAGCGGCTCGCCCGAAAGCCAAGCCCGCGACACGCGTACTGGCATTTCCCACGAGTGGGCGCATGCAGACGCGCGTCGTCGTCGCGCAATCACCAAGCGGGCGGCGGATGTTGGTTGGAAACGCGGGCCGGAGCGGTGGTTCGCCGCCGCGCAGGACTGCTGAGTGACTCACGTGCCGCGCGCCCGGAACGCGCGCGCGCGTGAGTCAGCGCGAGCGTTAGCCAGCGCGTTAGCCAGCGCGTTAGCCAGCGCGTCACCCAGCGCGTCACCCAGCGCGTCAGCTAACGCGTCAGCGAGACTCGGGCAACAGCTCGAGTTGCGCGGTGCGCTGCGCGACGACGCGGCGCGATGCCTCGTACAGCCAATCGAAACTCGCGTCGAGACGGGGATCTCCACCCGCGGCATCGCGCGCGAGCGTGAAGTGGCTGTACAACCGGCTGACGACGCGCTCGGGCTCACCGTGCAGGCGAAAGAGCAACAGCTCGGTCGCGGCTTCGGTGAGATGGAACAGCGTGAACATGTAGAAGCGCATGCGCGTTTCGTCGGCCGGGTCGACCGTGGTGAAGAACGCGGGCTCGCGCAGGGGACGGTCCTCGCGAATCGACGCGACGATCTCCATGGCGTGCTCGAGGCCCGAGGGTCCGGCGCCGCGCAGCACGTGCGTCCACACCTCGACCACGCGGCGCAGCAGCGCCACGTCCCAGCGCGCGTCGTCTTCGCGCTCGGGGAAGAGCGTGGCGTGATGCGCGCGCAGCCAGTGACGGAATTCGCTTTGTTTGTTGCCGAGTTGCGCGAGTCCCGCGAGCAGCAGCGTGCGATAGAGGGCGACGATGCGCTCGTCGGATTCCATCGGCAGCGCCGCGGTCAGGATGAACGCGCGATCGGCGCCGGCCTCGATGTGCGCGGCACGCTGGGCTTCCTGCTCGGGACTGAGCAGGGCGGCGGGCGACGCGGCGCCCTCGAAGTCGAGCCATTCGCTGGCCGCAATGACGTACGCGCCGGCCAGCGGCACCACGAAGTCCGGCGGAGACTCGGCGCCGCTCATCGCGCCGCTCACCGCATCGCCGCCGCCAAGCCGTGTGAGAATGCTCATCCCGTACTGAATCGCCGCCGCGCGATCTTCGGGCGTGACGACCTTGACCGCCCAGTGGCGGTCGAGCGTGTCCAGCGCGTTCGGGGTAAGCGGGCTACCGGTCATGTCGTGATGGGAACCATGTGCGAAGGGCGTACCGATGGAATTACCGGGATTTCGCACACCCCTCTGACGGCCACGTTCCGAATCAGTAACACCTTGCGACTAAGGTCCGATGTGGAGCGCCCTCGAGGTTCTCGATGCTAGAGCCCAATGCGCGCCGCCGGCTCCGTCTCGTCGCTGCTACGTCTCGCGATCCCGAATTAGTGAACGACCTGCTTCAAGCTCTAGGGGAAGATCGGATGTCCTTCGTTCCGAGTGCGGACTTGCTGCGAGACATCGCCTTGTGCGCGGCATGCACCCAGGACGCGAACCGTACGCGCCGCGCCGGACTGTGCGACGATCATCGCGCGCGCTGGAATCTCGAAGCATGCATGGCCGACGCGGCCGAGGCGTCCGAGACGGCGTCGCTCCAGCATCTCGTGCAGGACCTGCTCAACTCGCCCGACTCCGGCGCACAGCTGCTGTCGGCGTTCGACCGGCAGCGCCGCGCGTTGCGTCTGGTGCTCGAGGCACATGCCCGCGGTGCGGTGCGGCTGCCCGAGAGCATCGCGCGCACGGTGGAGCGCGCGTGCACGACCGGCCCACGTTTTCTAACCGGCGGAGTGTCTCGCTCCGCCAAACAGGTGGCGAGCTAGCTCGCCTTTGAGGGAGGGACGCCTGATGATTCAGGTCAAGTGTGTTGGCGGCGAGTGCAATGGGCTCACCGTTCGGGTCGAGCCGCAACCGACGTATTACGAGGTCGTGGATCCGCGCAATCCGCTCAAGCGCGATTACTACATCCTCGAAGTGGGGCAGTGGGGCGCACGGCTCGTTCCCGAGTCGACGGCGGAGTGGAGAGCGCGCGTTTAGCGCGTCCTTCGTGTTGCCTTAGGGTCGGTTTCGTGCTGGTTTACGCGGCGTTCTCGTACTCTTCGATCGCCCACTCCAGCACTTCCGCCTCGAGCCATCCCCCGTCGGATTGAATCGCGCCGGCGTGCTCCAGCAGCTCGATCATCGAGCGCGTGTGGCGCAGGACGTTCGATAACGGTTCCTTCATGGTGCGGAGCGCAACGACGAACTCACGCACCTGCGCGCGAAACGCGTCCCGCGCGGCGCGCACTTCGCGAATCGCCTCGCGAGCCTCGATCACGGTGTCGCGGACCTCAACGGGCCAGTCGAGAAGCAGGTTGTGCCGCGCCATGAGCGCGAGCTGCTCCTTTTCGACGACCTTGAGCTCCTGATAGCGCCGCGCCGAGTTGGCGATGTCTGGCGGCACCAGACTGAACTCGTCCTCGCGACGGGCGCGCTGCGGGAGAACCATCGTCGACCCTCCAAAGAGCCATTTGTACCGAAGCGATCATTATCGGTGCATCCCGTCGCGCTCCGCAAGAGCATTTACGGTCCAGCCCGTCCGAGTTTCCCGGACCGGCGCCAACCATTCTGGCCATTTCGGTGTCGAATGCATATAGTCGAAATGACTATATCCGTCTCCCAGCCGACATGCCCGCACACCCCCCGTTTACCTCGCAGCTCCCACTGAAGCCCGTCGAGCTGCTCGTACTCACCATGCTCTCGGCCGGCGACCGCCACGGCTACGGCATTCGCCAGGACATCATCGAGCACACCAACGGCTCGATCGAGCTCGAGGCGGGAAACCTGTATCGCACCATCCGTCGCCTCGAAGCCGACGGATTGATCGACGAGTCCGAACGTCGCCCGTCTTTCGCCGACGACGACGAGCGGCGACGCTACTATCGCCTGACACCGTTCGGCCGCCGCGTCCTCGCCGCGGAGCTCGAGCGGCTGCGCGCGCTCATCGAGCTGGGCGTTCGCCGAAAAATCATTTCGCCGGCGCCGGCATGACGGGACGCGGCGACCCGGCGCGCGCTCCGGGCGAGCGAGTGTATCGGATGCTGCTGCGCTTGTATCCGCGGTCGTTTCGCGAGCGCTACGCCGCCGACATGATTGCGTTCTACCGCGATCGCGTTGGCCGCGAACGCCGAGGAGTCGGGCGTGCCGCGCGTGCCTGGCTGCAGCTCACGCCCGATCTCGTGTATACGGCGATGAGCGAGCGATTCGCCTGGCTGCATCGAGATCACGACCGCGCTCCGGCAGTGATCCGCTCCTACTCTCACCGACGCGAGAACACGATGTCGATCCTGGGGCAAGATCTTCGATACGCGGCCCGCTCGATGGCGCGGCGTCCGGTATTCAGCATCATCATTCTCGCGACGCTCGCGCTGGGCATCGGCGCGAACGCCGCGATCTTCACAATGGTGAACGCGGTCTTGCTTCGCCCGCTGCCGTTCGAGCATGCGGATCGCATCGTGGATCTTTCGCACGACGCACCGTACGAGAGTGTCTCCGAGCCGGAATTCATCGACTATCAACGCGGAGTGCCCGGACTCGAGAAGCTCGCGGCCTACAGCACGCCGAGTGTCGTGCTGGCGCCGGCGGCTGGTGATCCGGTGCGAACGCGCGCGGCCCGCGTGTCGCGCGACTTCTTCGACGTCGCGCGCGTCAAACCCCTTCGCGGGAGAACGTTCGCCGCCGACGAGTACGCACCGCTCACGCACAGCCGAGTGGCGATCATCAGCCACACGTTGTGGGTGCAGGAGTTCGCGTCGGACGAGCGCGTCGTCGGAAAGACGATTCGAATCAACGACGCACCGTTCACCATCGTGGGCGTGATGCCGGCGACGTATGTGTTCCCCGATCGCGACGCGACGTTGTGGGTGCCCTGGCGGCTCAATCCCGACAGTCTGTGGACTCGCAACAATCACTACCTGCGGCTCGTTGGCCTGATCGCGCCGCACGCAACGCTCGCGCAGGTGCGGACGCAGGTCCGCATGCTCGAGTCGCGGTGGGCGCAGATGTATCCGGAGACTTATGCGGCGGGTAGTCCCGTGAAGGGGATCGTCACGCCGATTCGAGAATTCCTTCTCGGGCCGACGCGCCCGTATCTCCTCGCCCTGCTCGGCGCCGTGGGATTCATTCTGCTGATCGCGTGCGTGAACGTGGCGAACCTGTTGCTGGTGCGCGGCGAAGCGCGGCGAAAGGAAGTCGCCGTGCGCACCGCGCTTGGCGCTTCGAGCGGGCGCATCGTGCGGCAGATGCTCACCGAGAGCATGCTGTTCGCGATGCTTGGCGCCGTAGGGGGCATGGCATTGGCGTGGGCGGGCACGCGTGTGCTTGTAGCGCTCGCGCCGGCCGATCTGCCACGTGTCGACGAGGTGACGATCGATGGCCGGGTTATCGCGTTCACGGCGCTCGTTACACTGCTGACGGGCCTCGTGTTCGGCATCGTGCCCGCGTTGCACGCGCGAAACGGCAACACGGTCGATACGCTGCGCGAAGGCGGCAAGACGACACACATCGCCTCGGGCATCGTGCGCCGTTTGCTGGTCGTCGCGGAAATCACGCTGGCCGTCGTGATGCTGTCCGGCGCCGGGCTATTGATTAGAAGTCTCATAACGCTTCAGGCGATCGATCTCGGCTTCGATCCCGCGGGCGTGACGACGATGCAGGTCACGATGCCGCGCACGTACTCGGACACCGTCTCCGACGGATTCATGCGGCAACTCACGGCGCGCGCCGGAGCATTGCCCGGCGTGTCAGCCGTCGGCGCCGTGGGCGCGCTGCCGATCTCCGGCGCGGACAACACGTGGTCGATCATGGTGGACGGCCACGTCGTGAAGACGATCGCCGAGTCGCCGGGCGCGAACCCCGAGCAGGTGACGCCCGGCTACTTCAAGGCGATGCGCATCGCGCTGGTTCGCGGACGGCTGCTCACCGAGCAGGACCGCATGGACGCGGCCCCGGTCGCGGTGATCAGTGAAGGCATGGCGAAGATGTTGTATCCCGGCGTCGATCCGATCGGCCGCACGCTCAAGATGTTCGGCGACAAGTCGCCATGGGTGACGATTGTCGGCATCGTGCATGACGTGCGCTCGCGCGGCATTCAGCGCGATCCGCCGCCGACGATGTATTTCCCGTACGCGCAATCGGGCATCAGCGCGTACGCGATGCCGAGATCGATGACGCTCGTGGCGCGGTCGGCCGCGAACGACCCGGGACTGGCGAGGCAGATGCGCGCGGTCGTTCGGTCGCTCGACCCACATGTCGCGATCTCGGAAGTCGCGACCATGAATCACGTCGTCGGTGATTCGATCGCGAGCCGCCGATTCGCCACGTTGCTGCTCGGCGGTTTCGCGGCGCTCGCGCTGCTCCTCGCGGGCATCGGGATCTATGGCGTCGTGTCCTTCGGCGTATCGCAGCGCACGTACGAAATCGGTGTACGCGTCGCGGTGGGCGCGACGCCGGGCGCGATCATGCGACTGGTGCTCGCTGAAGGCACGCGCATGGCGGCCGTCGGCTTGCTGTTGGGCATCGCGGGAGCGCTCGTCGTCGATCGATGGCTGCACTCCCTGCTCGTCGGCGTGTCAGGAAGCGATGTCGCAACGCTCGCCGCGGTGACCGCCCTGCTTGGGGTCGTCGCGGCGAGTGCGTGTGCGCTGCCGGCCCGCCGAGCGACAGAGGTCAGCCCGACGGAAGCGTTGCGAAACGGCTAGCGGTCAGGGCTGGGCGTCGCGAACGGCTTCGACCGCCTGCGCGCGTTCGTCGATCTCGGCGGGCGACATCGCGGGCGGGACCGGGATCGCGTCTGCCGGGTCGGACATCGCGTCGCCGGTCGATGGCGTGGTCGCGCCGCTGCTCGATGCACTCGCCGAGCTCTGCGAGGCGATGGAAACGTCGTCGTGAAGTTTGCGTTCGTCGGCCATGGATTCCTCCTGTGCCCGATTGTGATGCAGTAGTCGAGCCAGGCAGACCGTCGCCGATCAGGTGGGCTTCGCCATGTCGTAGCGAATACCGGCCTCGCGCAATCGCGCGATCGCGCGCGCGATCACCGGTTCGTCGGCGATGAGCGAGACGCGGAAGAATCGTTCGCCGCCCGGCCCGAACGCGTTGCCCGGCGTGACGACCACGCCTGCCTTGTCCATGAGGTAGCGCGTCCATTCCTGCGCGCCGAAGCCTACGGGGATCGGCAACCAGACGAACATCGTTCCGCGTGCAGGCTCGGTTTGCCAGCCGAGTGACCGGAATCCTTCGATGAGGGCGCGCCGCCGCTGGTTGTAGCGCGCGACGACGGGCTTCTCGAGCTCCTCGATGTGGTCGAGGCCGTAGGCCGCGCCCGCCTGAATCGGCGTCGGAGTGCCGTAGCCCATGTTGGTGCGCACGCCGTGCAGGGCGTGAATGAGCTCGCGGCCGCCGACGGCGAAGCCGATGCGCGATCCGGCCATGTTGAAGGTCTTCGAGAACGAGTGGAACTCCAGCGTGACGTCCTTGGCGCCGGGCACCTGCAGCGCGCTCGGCGCCACGACGCCGTCCGTCAGCTCGCTGTATGCGAGATCTGAAATGAGTAAAATGCCATGCTTCCGGCAGAGGGCCACCGCTTCCTCGTACAACTCGAGCGGCGCGACGGCGCCGGTCGGATTGTGCGGATAGTTCAGGACGAGCAAACGCGACTGGCGCAGCACGTCCTCGGGAATCGCGCGGAAATCCGGCAGAAACCCACGCTCGGCGCGCAGCGGCACGAGGTAGGTGCGGCCGCCCACGAGTCCCGTCGCGCGCGCATGCACGGGGTAATAGATGTCGGGGACCAGTGAGATCGTGGACTCGTCGGCGAAGCCGAGCGTCGCGTGCGCGATTCCTTCCTTCGCGCCGCTCAACGCCAGGACTTCGTTCGCGGGATTGACGTCGACGCCAAAGCGGCGGCGCATGAATCGCGAGACGGCGGTGCGAAAGCCTTCGGTGCCGTCGAACGGCGGGTAGCCGTGGTTCTTCGGATCGTTGTACGCGGCGGTAATGACGTCGACGATCGCTTTTGGCGTCGGCTGGTCCGGATTACCCATGCCGAGGTCGATGAGATCCGCCCCGCGGGATCGGGCGTCAGCCTTGAGCTCGTCCAGCCACGCGAAGACGTAGGTCGGGAGATCGGTGAGGCGTTTCGACGGAAGGAGACGGGCCAGTCCGTCGGGCGTTGCCGGCTTCGGCATGGGTTTGATAGACGTCATATCAGGAGAAGAGGCAGCAATTGGGCCCTCGGCGAGCGGTCGGCGAACCCCGCTGCAAGAAAGGACGACTATCCAGGCTCAGGCGTATGGATTTCGGCTTATCCAAATGTTTTCACTGACCCGCTCATGCTCCCGCTCCCTCTCCGGGAACTCCACCCCCCTTGAAGCGTACAATTAGACGATTATCTATCTATCATACGATCTCCGGAGTATGGCTGGCCGTGGACCTCGAGCAGTTCCAACGCATCGCGAAGGCGTTAGCCGACCCGCGGCGGTTCGAGATTCTGGAGCACATCGCCAAACAGCGCGAAATGGGATGTCAGCGCTTGTGCGGCTGCTTTCCCGTGCGACAGGCGACGATCTCGCACCACCTCAAGGAATTGGCGAGCGCCGGATTGGTGGAGTCGCGGCGCGATGGGCAGTTCGTGTATTACCGTACGCGCCCCGCGGTGCTCGAAGCGTACATGGCGGAATTGCGTCGCCGCATGGACGTCACCGAGACGACCGAGTCCGCCGCGGTGCGCGCCAAACCGTCTCGGCGGAAGTCCGCCGCGGCGAAGCGAGCGTAACTCCAGAGAAGTATCAATGGCGCCGCGGCACGAAGTCCGCATCGCGACGCCGAACGTTTAGACAGTTGTATAACTGCATGATTATTGGTGCCTGGAGGCGCCAGAGGTGAGCGATGTACACGACGAGCGACGATCGCGACCTGTTGGATCTCTACATCGATGAGCTGCGGGGCGAGCCCGTGCTCAACGCCCAGCAGCAAAAGGAGCTCGCCCGCCAGATGCGCCGCGCCAAGAACGACGGCGAGCGCGAACGTGCCCGCTCCGAGTTGATTCGCGCGAACCTGCGCTTTGCTTTTTCCGTCGCCAAACAATACCAGAACCGCGGGGTCCCCCTCGGCGATCTGGTCAGTGAGGCGAACGCCGGTCTCGTGCGCGCCGCGGACAAGTACGATCCGGACGTCGGCGTGAACTTCATCAGCTACGCCGTGTGGTGGATTCGCCAGGCGTTGCACTCGGCGGTGCAGAAGCAGGGGCGCACGGTCCAGGTACCGCTCAATCGAGCGGCCGACTTGTCGCGCGTGTCCCGCGCGCAGGAAGTGCTGCGTCAGAAGCTGTCGCGAGAACCGTATGAGGAAGAGATCGCGACGGTCGCCGACCTCTCGCTCGACGTGACGCGCGGGCTCGTGGCGCTGCTTCAGCCGACGCGCTCGCTCGACGAGCCGGCGACCATGGGCGATGGCGGCCGCACGCTGGGTGAAACGCTGGTGCTCGATCGGGGCGAGGACGAAGACGTTCTCCCGGGCGGCATCGAGAGCGATTCGCGTCGCGAAGCGATTACGCGTGCGCTGGAGGTATTGCCGCCGCGCGACCGCCGCGTGCTCACGTTGTACTTCGGTCTCGAGGGCAACCGGCCGATGACGCTGCAGGAGATCGCGCGCGAGCTGGGAGTGACGCGGGAGCGTGTGCGTCAGCTTCGCGATCGCGCGCTCAAGCGGTTGCGCGAGTCGGACACGGCGGAAGTGCTGCGCGACGGGCTCGCCGCCTGATCCGTTCGTGGCTTTGACGACGTACATGTGAAGTCCGGGCGCCGCGATACCATATCGTGGACCCGGACTTCATCATTCAGCGCGCTGATACGCCAATACGTCAGAGGTTTCTCATCATGTCACAACAGTTCGAGCTCGCGACGCTTGCCGGCGGTTGCTTCTGGTGTCTGGACGCCGCGTTTCGTCAGCTCAGGGGCGTCGAGAAAGTCGAGTCCGGCTATACCGGCGGCCAGTATCCGAAACCGACGTACCGCGACGTGTGCTCCGGAATGACCGGGCATGCCGAGGTCGTGCAGATCACGTTTGATCCCGCGACGATCTCGTATCGCGATCTCCTCGGCGTATTTTTCACGATCCACGATCCCACGACGCTCAATCGGCAGGGCGCGGACGTCGGCAGCCAATACCGGTCGGCCATCTTCTACCATTCGACCGAACAGCGCGACGTGGCCGAGCAGGTCATCGACGAGCTGAATCGGAACAAGGTGTGGGACGATCCGATCGTGACCGAGGTGAAGCCGATCGGGCAGTTCCACGTCGCGGAGGAGTACCACCAGGACTACTTCTCGGCGAATGGGGACCAGCCGTACTGCCAGATCGTCGTGGCACCAAAGGTGGCCAAGGTGAGGAAGGCCTACTTCGACCGGTTGGTACGGGCTTAGCGTTGAAGTAACCGATGTAAACAGGGAAGAAGTGCGCGGCTACGGCCGAGCCTGGCGAAAAATTCCGAGGCGGTCTGGTGCAGGACGTTGCGCAACTCGTATATTGAGCGTCGTTCCTTCATAGAACGGCCATTCAAAACACGCGTTCCCGCCTCCAGCCAGTTCTCTGGCGTAGTCCTGCCTATTCTATGATCTCCGTATTGCTCGGCGCTGTCGCCCTGCTCGCATCCGGACCTTCGGATTCTACGTCCATCCTGTCGAAGGTCGTCACGCCGACGATCATCCACACGCCTGTCGTGGGGATCAAAAGCAATCCGATCGCCGACAGCATCGTGGTCGAGAAGAGCAAACGTACGCTGACGTTGTTCCTGGGCGGCCTGCCCGTTCGCTCGTATCGCGTCGCGCTGGGGACGCAGCCGGTCGGCGACAAGATCAAGATCGGCGACGGCCGCACGCCGGAAGGCGTGTTCCACATCGATTTCAAGAATCCGCAGAGCAAGTATCACATGGCGCTGCACATCTCCTATCCGGATGCGGCGCATGTGCAGCGCGCGAACGCGCTCGGCGTGGCGCCCGGCGGAGACATCATGATTCACGGTCTGCCGCCGAAGTACGCGAGCATTGGCGCGGCGCACGTGCAGTACAACTGGACGGAAGGTTGTATCGCGGTGACCGATCAGGAGATCGAAGAGATCTGGCGTGCGGTGCCGCCCGGCGCGCCGATTCAGATCAAGCCGTAAGACGCTCCACCCACGGCCTCACGCATGCGCACGTCGATCCTCCTCTGGAGCGCGGCGTCCGGCGTCATTCTGGGAATTTTCATCGATGCGACGCTGATTGGCGTCGCATTGTTGTTATCGACGCTGATTCCGGGCGTATCGGCGCGACTGCATCAGCGGTGGTTGATGCTCGCCGCCGGGGCGATCATGGTGCTGATTCCGAGCGTGATGGGCGTACTCGGGTTTTTGGAAGGGCAGCTGAAGGCCGTCTAGTCAGAACCACCGCCGAAGGCGGCCTCACCATCGCGCGTTGCGCGGCCCGACCACCGCGGCGGAGCCGCGACCCAACCGCCAACACAAACGCCCACGCTTTTGCGTGGGCGTTTGTGTTGTGTTCGAACTGGGGCGGATGGACTCGAACCATCAACTTTCCGGTTAACAGCCGGACGGTCTGCCAATTGACCTACGCCCCATCACTTGCTGAAGAAGATTGTTCCTCGCTTCGGCGCTTCGCACCTTCGCTCGGAATTCCGCGACTACAGTATTAGCAAAAAAGCCCGCCATCACTGGCGGGCCGCGTAAATCGTGAACGAACGCGCGTCAGCCAGTCGTCGGGGAGCAGCCCCGGTTATTGCGATTATTGGAATTATTGGCGCGGTTCGTCATGGCATCCAAGCTATCGATCGGGCCAACCGCCGTCAATTCCAGCGTACGCCAAGCGTACGTAACGCGTACGTCAATGGACGCGCACGCCAACCTCGCGTAACTCCCGCACGAATACGATCGGGCTCAATCGCTCCGTAGCGCAACGAGTGGATCGACCATGGTTGCGCGCCGAGCCGGCACGAGGCAGGCGATCAAGCCGACGAGAGCCAGCACTGCCGCGACGCCGCCAAAGATCGCCGGATCGCGCGGCTGCACGTCGAACAGGATGAACACCAACAGTCGCGAGATGCCCAGCGCAATCGCGAGACCAAACGCCATGCCAATGCCGAGCTGCACCATCCCCTGGCCGAAGATCATGCGTACGACGTGACCCCCCTGCGCGCCGAGCGCCATGCGAATGCCGACCTCGCGCGTGCGGCGGCTGACGGAGAACGACATCACGGCATACAGGCCGACCGATGCAAGGAAGAGCGCGACGAACCCGAAGATCATGAACATCGTGCCGAACACGCGAACGAACCACAGCTGCTCGGCGATCGCCGTGTCGAGCGACTGCACCCAATAGAGTGGAATGTCGGCATTCAGCGACGACACCGCGCCGCGCACCGCGGAGGTGAGCGCCATCGGATTGGCGCTCGTGCGCGCGGTGATGTACACGAAGTTGCTGCGCAGCTGCGTGAGCGGCTGATAGATCACCGCGCCGTTCGGGTCGTTCTGATCGCCGGTAAACTGGTTGCCGACGATGCCGACGATCGTTGCCCATGGCGCCTTGCTTTGTAGCCCGCCGAATCGAATGCGGCGGCCGAGCGCGTCGTCATTGGGGAAGAATTTCCTCACGAACGCCTGATTCACGATCACGACCGCCGGCGTGTCCTTGCGGTCGCCATCAGAGAAAACGCGTCCGCGCATGAGCGGGGTATTGAGTGTCGCAAAGTAGCCCGGTGAGATCGACGTACTGCGTGCGTTGGGCATGTCCTTGTCGGCAACGTACGTCTTGCCCTCGAGGCTGAAGCGATTGCCGCCGAACCCCTGTCGCGCTCCGGGCAGACCGGCGCTGAGCGATGCCGCTTTCACGCCGGGCAACGCGGCGACGCGCTGAATGACGTCGTCGAAGAAGCGCCACTGCGCCGCGGAATCGGTGTACGCGGCCGGGAAGCCAATGCGCGCCGTAAAGACCGTGGTCGTCTCGAAGCCGGGGTTCATGCCGCGCATCTTCGCGACGCTCTTGATCATCAGGCCGGCCGCGACGAGCAGCCCGCACGACAGAGCGATTTCGACGATGACCAGCGCCTTGCTGATGCGCCCAATGCGAAAGCTCGACGCGCCGCGCGTCTCATCCTTCAGGATCTCGTTGATGTCGGCGCGCGACGATTGATACGCCGGAATCGCTCCGGCGACGAGCGTCGTCAGAAACGCGATCGCGATCGAGAACATCAACACGGGCGGATGCAGGCGAATGTCGATGAAGAACGGGATCTGCGTCACGGAGATGGCGCGCTTGAACGCGGCGATGCCGAAGTACGCCACGCCAATGCCCAACGCCATCGCGACGAGCGACAGAACAAATGCCTCGGCGAGGAATTGGCGCATGACCGCCGTACGCGATGCACCGAGCGCCGTCCGAATGCCCACTTCCTTCGTGCGATGTGCCGCGCGATCGAGAAGCAGGTTTGCGACGTTCGCGCACGCGATCAAGAGAACGAAGAAGACCGCGCCGAGCATCGTGTACAAGAGTTGGCGCGGCTGCTTGCCGATGTAGTTCTCGACGTAATTGCGGGCGTACGCCGTGAATCCGTCGTTCGATTCCTTGTATTCGCCGGCGAGGCGCTTCGCGATCGTCGCGACGTCGACGTTTGCCTGGTCGAGTGAGACGGCCGGCTTGAGCTTCCCGAATACCGAGACGAACTGACCCTCACCGCGCTTCGATGCGTTCGGGTCGGTTTGCAGCGGAATCCAGATCCGATCGTTGTTGGGGAATGCGAAACCCTCGGGCATGACGCCGACGATCGTGTACGGCACGCCGTTCACGCGCACATTCTTGCCGACGATGTTCGGATCGCTGGCGAACCGATCATGCCACGTGTTGTACGCGATGATCGCGACCTTGTCGCCGCTCGGAGTGTCTTCGCCGGCGCGGAAGTTTCGGCCCAGCATGGGGCGCACACCGAGCACATCGAACGTGTTCGCCGTGATCCACGATCCATCATAGCGCTCGGCCTTTTCGTCGCCGCTGACGTAGATCGTTCCTGACGTGACCGCGGCGACGCCGGTGAAACTCTGTTGCTGCGCCTTGTAGTCGAGGAAGTCCAGAATCGGTATGTCCTGCTGCTGAATGCCTCGCGCGAAATTGGAGCGCTGTACCGCGACGATGCGATCGCCGTCGGGAAAGGGCAGCCCTTTCATCATCGCGCCGTAGACGATGCTGAACATCGTCGTCGTCAGGCCGATGCCGAGTGTCAGCGCGAGCGTCGCGACGAGCGCGAGGCCGGGACTCTTGATCAGGCTGCGAACGCCGTAGCGAATGTCGCGGAGGAATGACTGCATGCCGATCCTGCCTGCGCGCGGGTGGGGGGGAACACGGTGTGCCGGCGGTGTATCCCGGCGTACGCGATCGTGCGCTCGCGAGTTTCGATGGCGGCCGGAATTCCCGACGAATCCCGACGCATGTGGACGCATCTCACCGTGTCCGATTGCAACACGGGCGCGCATACATTTCTCGCGTGACGACGAATCAGCCGCTGTGGGGAGAAGGCGAGTCCTTCGCGCTGCCTGTACTCGCGGGCGACGTGGAGGCGGAGGTCTGCGTCATCGGTCTCGGCGGCTCCGGCCTCGCCTGCGTGAACGCGCTCGCGGCCGGGCGGCAGCGGGTGATCGGCATCGACGCGGTCAGTGTCGCGGCCGGCGCCGCCGGACGAAACGGCGGCTTCCTTCTCGGCGGCCTGGCGATGTTTCACCACGACGCGGTCGAACGCCTCGGACGCGACGCCGCCAAGACGATTTATGAGGAAACTCTAAAGCAAATCGACCACATGGCGGCCGAGACGCCGGGGGCGGTGCGGCGGACCGGGTCGTTGCGCATCGCGTCATCGGACGATGAGCTCGAGGACTGCCGGCGGCAACTCGAGGCGATGCGCGCGTCGAAGCTGCCGGTCGAGGAGTATCAAGGGCCCGAAGGGCGGGGACTCCTGTTTCCAGCCGATGCGGCGTTCGATCCCGCGGCGCGCTGCCGCGAGCTCGCGCGGCACGCGATGGAGCGCGGCGCGCGGTTGTACGAACGCACGCCGGCGATCGACGTCTCTCCCGGCAGCGTCGACACGCCGCGCGGGCGAATCACCGCGCGACACATCGTCGTGATGGTGGACGGGACACTCGAGCTGTTGCTGCCCGAGTTGCGATCGCGCGTGCGCAGCGCGCGCCTGCAGATGCTCGCGACCGCGCCGGCGCCGGAAGTCCATTGGCCGCGCCCGGTGTACGCCCGCTGGGGCTTGGATTATTGGCAGCAGCGCCCGGACTCGCGCGTGGTGGTCGGCGGCTTCAGAGATGTCGGCGGCGACGCGGAGTGGACAACGGAAGGGACGCCGACCGACGTCGTGCAGGATGCGCTCACGCGGCTCTTACGCGAGACGCTGGCGGTGAAGGCGGCCGTCACGCATCGCTGGGCGGCGACGGTCGCCTATACACAAACTGGTTTACCAATTCTCGAACAAGTGCGGCCGGGGGTCTGGGCCGCCGGCGCGTATTCCGGGACCGGAAACGTCATCGGCGCGCTTTGTGGGCGCGCCGTGGCTGACATTCTCGTGAACGGTCGCTCGCACGTCGCGGAATTGCTACGCGCGTAACCCGCCCCCGTGGAGGCTACAGATCCGTGCTCAGTCGATCGATGCGGCGCCGGTCGCCGCGGCGCCGCTCGGCAGCCGGATCGCCGGCGGTTGCATCGCTCGCGTCGAGTCGCTCAGGTAGCGGCGCCGAGTCGGCCAGCAGCGCGCGATCGGCAACGACCTCGCGGTCTGCCCGGCGATAGCCCACCGTACCAGTCGAATCCGGCGACCCACTCCCGATTGCGCGGTCGGAGCGCGCGAGATCCGAGTCCGGCAGGTCGGCGGAATCCATCAGCACGACTCGCGTCGCCCGGTCGAGGTGCACGACGCGAAGTGGAACGAACGTGTGGCGATCGGTGCCCGGGAGATCGACGTCGATCATCACGACTTCGCCGGCCTCGCGGTCTATGAGCAAATCGGCGACGGAGCCAAGCTGCCGTCCGCTGACGGTGCGAATCTCCCAGCCGCGAATGTCCGGCTCACCTTCGGAGACGCGCCAGGAGTCCAGCGTGCTGAGGGGCGTAAGGCGTTCGCGTTCGCGTGCGTACGGGCCAATGCCGGCGGCATCGCGGCCATCTCGGTCGTTGTGTTCCATCTGCTTCTCCTGCCCTCGCGTCAGATCAAGCTTGGCGAAGGTTCACGCGTTCCGGTAGACGAGAAAGTAGTACGCGACCGCCGCAATGACGGCGAGCCCAACAATGAGTGCGAGCGCGCGGGTCCAGGCTCGCGGCTTCGGCTCGACGCGGATTTCGGCCATTTCATGTCTCCAAGCACTTGGGGCGGTCTGCGGGGTAGCCGTTGAAGAGTCTGCAAGGCCAACGCCAGCGTGACGAAGAACCGCTCGGCCCGTCCATGGCTGGACAGCCGGGGCCCCATTTACGACGTTTCGCATGGAGGAACCTGAATGCTTCGTCGCGTTGCGCTCGCCATTGGGGCCGTTGGGTTGTGCTCCGCGCCGCTGACCGCTCAGAGCCCCGCGTCTCAGAGCGCCATGCGGCTGGAGTCGGCGGGACCGTGGGTCGATTCGGTCTTCGGGCGCTTCGTTACCGCGCGAACACCGGGCTGTGCCGTCGGTCTCACTCGCGATGGCTCGCTCGCGCTGACGCGTACGTACGGGTTGGCGGACGTCGATCGGCGCGTTCCGATCACCCCCGGGACGCGATTCTACGTCGCCTCGCTCTCCAAGCAATTCACCGCGATGGCCGTCGTCCTGCTCGCCCAGGACGGCCGCCTGTCGCTCGACGATTCGATTCAGCGCTGGGTGCCCGAGCTGCCGTCGTTCGGCGCGCGAATCACCGTGCGCGAATTGCTCCAACATACCAGCGGACTGCGCGACTACTACACCCTCCTCGGTGTCGCCGGATGGCCGGCGGACGGGACGCTCACCGAGGCGCAGTTTCTCGATCTCATCTCGCATCAGAAAACTCTCAATTTCCGGCCGGGCGACGAATTCCTGTACAGCAACACCGGGTATGCCCTGCTGTCGATCATCGTTCGGCGCGCGTCGGGACGTTCGCTGCGTGACTTCGCCGACGAGCGCATTTTCCGTCCGCTCGGCATGACGCACACGGAGTTTCGCGACGATCACACCGAGCACATCCCGGATGCCGCCGTCGGCTACGACGCCTCAGGAGCCAAGCTTCGTGTGAGCGAGTCGAATTCCGACGTCGTCGGCGACGGCGGCGTGTTCACGACGGTGGGCGACCTGGCGAAGTGGGACGCGAATTTCACGTCCGCGCAGGTCGGCGGCACTGCCGGCGTCGCGTTGCTTCAGGAGCCTGGCCGCCTCAATGACGCCGCGCCGGTGCAATACGGTTTCGGCCTCGCCCTCGGAACACTCGGTGGTTTGCGCACGGTCTCGCACAGCGGCGCATACGGCGGGTTTCGCAGCGAATTCCTGCGCTTTCCCGATCGCAACGTCTCGGTGATCACGCTCTGCAATACGACTGCGGCATCGACGTCGCTCGCCGAGCAGGTGGCGCTCGTGGTGCTCGGTATCGTGCCGCAAAAGGTTGCCGTGGCGACTCCGGATCACACCGGTGAGCGGCTGACCGGCGCATGGGCGGCCGGTGCCACGCGCACCTCGGCGGATTCGGCCGCGGAAACGCGGCGCAAGGCGGAGCAGCTCGCCGAAATCACGGGGCAATACTACAGTGACGAGCTTGGACTTTCGGTGACACTGGTCGGCCGCGAGGGCGCGCTCGTGATGCAGCGGCCAAAAGCGGAAGACATTCGGTTCACGCCGTTCACCGCCGATTTATTCGCAAATAGTGACCAAATGTATCTGCTCGTCGTGCGCGATGACCGCGGCGAGGTCTCGGGCTTCATGCTGACGATCTCGCGCGTGCGCGACCTGGAATTCCGCAAGGAAGCCAAGGCGAAGCATTAGCAAACGCTAACAACGCGCGTCAGCCGGGCGGACGGCGCTTCGTTCGTTTCGTCGGCGAGGCGGACCGTGGATCCTCTGGCCATTCGTGCTTGGGATAGCGCCCGCGAAGCTCCTTTCGGACGTCGAAGTAGCTCGTGCGCCAGAAGCCGGCCAGATCCTTCGTCACCTGCACCGGCCGCTGCGCCGGGGAGAGCAGGTGCATCGTGACCGGAATGCGTCCGCCGAGGACGCGCGGAGATTCGGTGAGTCCGAACACTTCCTGCAGGCGCACCGCCAGCGCGGGTGAGTCAGGATCGGTGTAGTCCACCGCGATGCGCGATCCCGTCGGTACGACGAGGTGCGAGGGGGCGAGCTCGTCGAGCGCGCGACGCTGCTGCCAGTCGAGCAGCGCGAACAGGGCGCCGCCGAGGTCGACGCGCGCGATGTCGCTGAGGCGCCGAATGCCGGAGAGTGAGGGTGCGAGCCACTCGGCCAGCCGGCGCTCGAGCGCGGCGTCGGACACATCGGGCCACGAGGAATCGTGGTGCGCGACGAACGCGAGCCGCTCGCGCATACGTTTCGCGGAATCCGACCACGGCAGCTGCGCGATACCGTGCCGCGCGATGCCATCGAGCAGCGCGGTGAGCACGGCGTCGGGATCGGGGTTCGGCAGATCGACGTCGCGCAGCGCAATCGCGCCGAGCAACTCGCGTCGCCGCGCGACGACCGCGCCGGTCGCGTCGTCGAACGCGATCGAATCATCGGCGACGATCTGCGCGGCGAACAGATCGCGAATCTCCGATTCATCGATCTGTGTCGCCAGAAAGATCCGACTCTCGGGGCGCCGATCGTCGAGCTCGACGGCGACGATGTAGCGCGCCTGCGTCAGCGATTGTCCACCGACCAACTCTGCCCCACGGCCGTTTCGCAGGACGTAGCGCGCTCGCTCGCCCGGCCGGCGCTGCGCGACACGATCGGGGTAGGCCAACGCAGCGAGTACCCCGAGCGTGTCGTGCGACTCTGAAGAAGAAGGCATGGCGCGCGTCGCGTCGAGCTGCCTCACCAAGCGGGCGGACTCGGTTCGCGCGCGGCGCACCGCCTCACGATCGAGCTCGGCGCCCGCCGGCATCGCGGCGTGATCATCGTTCATCGCCGCGATCCGGAACGACAAGTCGGCGTCGATCGCGCCGGCTGCTCCGCTGACTCCGCGATACAGGTCGCGTTCGCCGAGCAGCGCGGCGAGATGCGCCGCGGTCGCGGCGTTGCCGTGCCGTCGTGCGTGAAGCAGCATGCGGGCAACGCGCGGATGCACCGGCAGCTCCGCCATTTCACGACCGTGCGCCGTGAGATGGCCGTTGGCGTCGATCGCCTCGAGCTCGGCGAGCAACTCCTTCGCTTGCGAGAATGCCGCCGGCGCCGGTGGATCGAGCCAACGCAAGGCGGAAGGATCGGCGACGCCGGCCGAGGCGAGATCGAGCGCGAGCGGCGCGAGATCGGCGTTCGTGATTTCCGGCGGCGACGACGCGAGCAGCGCGTGATCGTCGTGTTCGGCCCACAATCGATAGCATACGCCGGGTTCCAGTCGGCCGGCGCGTCCGCGCCGCTGGTCGGCGGACGCGCGCGAGACGCGCGTCGTCTCGAGGCGGGTCATGCCGGTGCGCGGCGAAAAACGTGGAACGCGCGAGAGACCGGAATCCACGACGATGCGAACGCCTTCGATCGTGAGACTCGTTTCCGCGATCGATGTCGACAACACGATCTTGCGGCGCCCGCCGGGGTCGGGGCGCACCGCTCGATCCTGCTCGCTCTGCGAGAGCATGCCGTAGAGCGGCGTGACGATCGCGCCGAACACGTCGCGTTCGGCGAGCGCGCGCTCCACGCGACGGATTTCGGCCGCGCCGGGGAGGAACACCAGCATGTCTCCGCTCTCGTCGCGAAGTGCTTCGAGCACCGCGCCCGTAACCGCCGCTTCGATGCGCGTGTCGGGCCGTGGCGGCCGGTACAGCGTCGTCACGGGAAAGGTTCGTCCCTCGCTCGCCAACGCGGGTGCATCGCCAAGGAAGCGCGCGATCGCGACGCCGTCGAGCGTCGCGGACATGATGAGTATTCTCAAATCGTCGCGCACGAGTGTCCGTGTGTGCAGCGCGAGCGCTAACCCTAGGTCGGCGTCCAGGCTTCGCTCGTGGAATTCGTCGAAGATCAGGATGCCGACGCCGTCGAGCGTCGGGTCGCGCTGCAAGCGGCGCGTGAGCACGCCTTCGGTGACGACTTCGATTCGCGTGCGCGGGCCGACGCGCGTATCGCCGCGCATGCGGTAGCCCACCGTGTCTCCGACGCGCTCGCCAAGCAGCTCGGCGATTCGAAACGCGGCGCCGCGTGCGGCGAGGCGGCGCGGCTCGAGCATGACGATGGACTGATCCGCGAGCCAGGGCGCGTTGCGCAGCGCGATCGGCACGAGCGTCGTCTTGCCGGCGCCGGGTGGCGCCTGGAGGACCAGCGACCGATGCGTCGCGAGCGCGTCGGTGACAGCCGGAAGCAGCGGCTCGATCGGCAGCCCGCCGGCCGGCGGGCCGTTTGCTGCCCTGCTAGACGGAATAGTACTCCTGAATGCAGCGGCTGATGAGGTCCTGAAGGAGCGCGGTCGCTGCGTCGCCGCTCGGCGCGCTGGCGACCTCGGGCAGGCCGTACCAGATGTCCTTGAGCAACACCAACAGACGCTCGGCGGGAATTCCTTTCGTGCGCGCTTCGTCGGCGGCGGCGCACAACAAGCCGCGCAAGTCGTCGGCGTGATTACCTTGTTTGATCGATCGACCGAGTACTGCGCGCAGCGCATCGACCGTGGCGGGATCGAGCGTAGGCGTAGACGGCGTGCGGTCGAAGGCCATCATGTCGGGGGCGCTCCGCGTGGGACGAGCGATTAGAATTGTGGGAATCGGATCAGGTCGGCGCCGGAATTTCTCCCTGCATTTCGTGCGCGTCAAGCCGGATGGTTCGGCCTTTGCGGCACCTTCGTCCAATCGTGCCTACTGAGAACCGAGGCGATCCGACCGACCACCCATCGAGCCGATGATCCTGATTCTCTCCGACGACGCCGTCGCCGCCGCGCTGCTGGGCGCGCTGATCGAAACGCTGGGATATGCCGTTCGATTTGCGCGCCCGCCCGAAGACGCGGAACAATCCATTCGCCGCGTGAAGCCCAAGGTCTGCCTGCTCGATTGCGAGGATCCGGGTCGATGCAGCGGCGAGGTGCTCGGGCGTGCCGCGATGCGCCGGATTTCAGTCGTGATCTTTGGAACGAGCGACGCGCTGGCGCGCGTACGTCAGCTCGCCGCCGAGCACGATATCGAGACGCTGCTCGTGCCGCCCGAGCCGACCGTACTGGGCGAGACGCTCAAGAGAGCGCTGCAGAAAGCGGGGTAGGGCGCGGCTAGGCCTTGACGATGATGAGGAAGCGCGACGGCTCCCAGAATCGTTCGGGCTGATCGATGCGCAATCCGCCACTCATCTTCCCGTCTTTTCCGGCGAAGGGACTGGCGTAGCTCGGATTCTGCCGCGAGAAGATCGTGTAGTCGCCCGCGGGGAAGTTGATGACGCGATCGCGCAGACGATCGATGCGCGTGAACTTCGACGGATCGAGCTCACGAGCGGGCGAAACCGTGCGGCTGCCAACCACGAGCAGCCGCTTGTGGCCCTCCTCAACGAGCACGCCCTGCTTGATCAGCTCGTTCTTCGTCCCGATCACGTAATACGCGGTGTTCTTCTCGGTGGTGAGCGTGCTCACCGTATCCGTGAGCGCGGTCTTCTCACCGGCCAGGCGCACGTTCTCACGCGACATCGTATCGACGCGCGAATTGAGCGAGGCGATCTGCTGATTCTGCTTGGCGATCGTCGCTTCGTATTCCGCCTTCTGCTGCTCGACCGTTTGCCGCAGATCGGCGATCGTCTTCTCATACTGCGCGACTTGAGCGACGAGGGTCGAGTCGTGCTTCGACAACTTCGCGGCGCGGGCGCGAAGCGAGGCCACGCGCGCCTCGCTGGAGTCGAGCCGGGCGACCAGCTCGTGAATGCGCTGCACGACCGCCCTGCGTTCTTCCTTGATCGCCGCGATGTCCGACTCGCTCGAGAGCGTGGTGCTGAGCTTCGCCGGCGTATGCGACTTGAGCTTCGCCATCTCCGTGTTCACGTCGTTCACGAATTGCGTCGAGGTCATGACCTCGCTCAGCAGATCGTTCTTCACGCCGACGAGTGAATCGGTGCGCATCGAGTCGGCGTGCGCGAGAGCCCGGAGCTGCTGCTTGGCTTGCGTGTCGCAGGCGCCGAGGAGGACGGTGCCTGCGACGAGAAGGCGAGAGAGGCGCATGGTGATCGTTCCGTGATTGACCGAGCCGGTCAGTTGGCGACGCGTCCGGCCTGGTACGAGTAGAGCAGCTTGATGGTGTTGCGGTCCGTCTGACTCAATCCATCGACGCGCACGAGCGCCGCCATGATGTCGTGTCCGTCGATGCTATGACTCATCCCCAGCGCGTGACCGACTTCGTGAAGCGCGATCGCGCGCATACCGCGGCTGTCGAGCACGTGACCGTCGCTGATGTGTGTGGCGAGCGTGATGTCACTGCCCGTCAACCAGCCATAGCGATCGGTCCGCCAGGTTGTTGAACCCGTCTTGCGGTCCAAATGATCCGTCCAGCGCACGCGAATATCGGCATCGCCCGGGCGGGCCACGTACATGAATCGCAGCGGAATGCCCGTGGTATCCCATTCGCCGAACGCTTCACGCACGGCCGCGGGAAAACCGCTTTGCGGTCCGCTCAACGCGCTGCTCGAATCGATCCAGACGCGCAACGGATTCGATACGTGATCGGGCCAACGCTCGAAGGTGGAGTCACGATCGGCGAGAATGCGGGCGATGTACGTCCCGCCCGAGGCAGAGAGCAACTCGGTGAGTGACGCGCGATTTCGCGCGACGGTCGGCTCGAGGTTTCCCGCCAACGTGCCGTTGCCAACCTTGCCGAAGGTGGCGCAATCAGCGATGCCGGCGGCGGCAATCGCGGCTGCGACTACCATGACGATTCGCCCGGCGGAGGGGAGATGCCTGCGCAACTGCATGAGACTAACGGAGCAGGAGGGGCTTGCGACGACGTGCGCGGGAGGGATGCGGACGGGTGCGGCGGGAGGGAACTACTGGACCTTCGTACACTCGCGCCGCTCCAAGGTTCAGACGAGCGGGCAGCGGAGGGGGCAACGGTGCGACGGCGGTAAACTACCGCCGCGCCGTTAAGCCCCAATCCACGCGGTTTTTTGTGATCTGCGAACTATCGCGCGACTACTCGGAAATCGCCGACCAGATGAACGGGTACGTCGACACGAACTGCCCCCGATATTGGGGTCGGAAACCGTAAAGCACAACGTGCCCCTTCCCATGTTTCACATCGACCAGCGCCGCTTTTCCGTTGAGCTTCGTACCACCGAGCAGCCATCCCGAGAGCAGCGGATTGCCGGACGCAGGATAGGTCAGCACCGCGGTAGCCTGAGACGGATCGGTGATCTCGAACGCGGGGCTGTTCTCGAACCAGATCGCCGGGATGCTCGCCGTGAAACCGCGCGCGACCGGCGAATCGCGTTTGACCTCGACCGAGAGAATGGATCCGGGTGCGTAGAAGTCGTTGTTGCGCACACCCGCGAGCACGTTCTTCACCGGCAGCTTGAGGCCGTCGATCATCGCGTTCGACGTGGCGTTGAACGCGAGGACGTTGCCGCCGTTTCGCACGAACGCGTCGATCGCCGGAAAAACGTCTGCCGTCGCGTTGCCGCCACCACGTCCGCCGCGGCCACCACCACCCACGACACCCTCGGGGAACACGATCGCATCGAAGCGATCGTTCGGCGCGCCGTTCGCGAGATCCTTTTCCGTGATCACGGTGATCGGGACATGATAGTTGTCGAACAAGAACTGCGTCCAGCCTTCGTCGATCGGTTGCGATGCGCTCGGACGATACAGCGCGATTCGCTTCGTCGATCTGCCACTCAGCGGCGACGTGTACGCCGGTTCCGGAATGTTCCGGATGACACCACCCGTACTCGGCGCCGTTCCCGTTACGTGCGCGACGTCGACCCCGAAAATCAGCGGCAGCGTGTGCGCCGTGACATCGTACGGACGCTTCGGCGGACCACCGGGATAATCGAATAGATCGGGATATTGCTGATTCTCGAGCAGCGTCTTGGCGTAGCCGCCGAAGGGCTGCTTCGTGAGCACGACATAGCTGCCGGTCGGATACGTCTTGCCATCGACCGTCGCGGGCGCCGTCGACTCGCGCACCTCGACCTGTCCGTGCTGCAGCGTCCAGATGAGACGCTTGAGCGCTTGCGTGTCCGGCTGCGTTTTCGGAATCACGATCGCCGACGGCCACGCATCGCGTCCCCACGCCGGCAAGTTGCCGATCGCGCGATCGCCGAGCGCGGCGTAGCCCTCGAGCCACGTACGGCGATTGTTCGCCGCTTCGAGGAAGAGTGCCCAGCTTGCGGCGGTCTGATAGCGAACGATGTCGCCGTACGTCCAATGTCCGCCGGGCCAGAGGACGGGAAAATTCCACGTCGCCGTGCGCGGATCGTAGCCGCGCGCCGGGCGCAGTTGATCGAACGGCACGTCGATCGGCGTCGCGAGGCGCGCGCTCGCGGTTTCGGTGAGCAGGCGCGCGCCGCGATGGTAGAGCGAGTATTGTCGCGCGGGCGACCACTGATCGTACGCCGCATTGCTTCCGATCCCCGTGAACCCGTGATTCACGAGATGCTGTACGATCGACATGCCGAGCGAGTTTGTCGCCGCGGTGAGAATGGGATCGATGTTCGGCTCGACGGGATCCATGTACGGCGGAATGAAGATGCGGCCCTCATTCGACCCCTGTTGATGGATGTCGTTGACGATCTCCGGGTCCCACGGCGTGTAGAGCGAATCGACGGTGTAGCGCGTCTCGAGCTGCGTGAACGCGTACCAGTCGCGATTGTCGTCGTGGCCGACGTACTTGGCGTAGAGGTCCGGCGGATCGCGCCCCTCGTTCGGCGTGCCGAGTGTCGAGCGATAGTAGTCGCCGACGATGTCGACGCCGTCCGGATTTTGCGACGGCACGAGCATGATGATCGTGTTCGCGAGAATCGTTCGCGCTTCGGGATCGGCCGCGCGCGCGAGACGGTCGGCGAGCACCAGCGGAGTCGTGAAACCACCCGACTCGTTCGAGTGGATCGCCGACGTGACGAGAATGATGTTCTTGCCCTGATCGATCAGCTGCTGTCGTTCGCCCGGCCGTTGCAGCCGCGGATCCATCAACTTGCGCTGGATCTCGCGATAGCGATCGAGGTTCGCGATCGTCGCGGAGTCCGAGATGAACGCGACGATGAAGGGGCGGCCGAGCGTCGTCCGGCCGAGCGTTCGCACGCTGACGCGCGGGCTCGCCTTGTCGAGTGCCGTGAAGTAGTCGACGATCTGCTTCCAGCTCGGCAGATGCCGGTCGGCACCGGGCTCGAAACCAAGGATGGATGCCGGTGTTGGAATTGCGCGTTGTGCGGCGGCGGCGTGGGGCAGGAGCGCCGCGACGAGCAGCGCGAGCGTGCAAGGAAGCGACTTTTTCATCGAGTCTGTGGAGGGAGGCGAGCGGATGTTACGCGCCGGTGCAGCCTCGCGGCAAGTGCGATATACTCAATCCATGCGCAGCCTCATCCGAGCTCGCGACGAAACGCATCGCCTGAGCGTCGAGCTGGCGCTCAACGCGAACGACATCGCGTTCACGACGAATGCCGGCTCCGTCACCTCGGCGGGCTACTATCGGCCGATGGATTTTTACGTGATGAACGACGCCGACTACGACCGGGCGCGTGAAGTCGTGCTGGCGCTGGACGACCATGCCGGACCGTACATCGAGCCGGCCGCGCGGCGGCGGATGGTGCTCATCATGGGTGTGTTCGTGATGCTGCTTGCGGCGGCGATCGTACTGCGCTTCGTGACGGGGCGCTGACGTGTCATCCTGAGCGAGCGGAGCGAGTCGAAGGACCCCCTTCCCGACGGAGGAGTTCTATGCAGCGCTCCGCTGAGAACGGGGTCCCTCGACTGCGGCGCTGCGCGCCTCCGCTCGGGATGACACGCAGGCCGGGCAACCCTACGGCTTCACCACCACGACCGGCCGGTTCTCCCGCAGCGCCTTGAGGTGATCGAGCGCCGCCTGCTGCCCGCGCAGAAATTCCGCGTTCGGCCGCGCGCTCGGAGTCGGCGGCGCCGCGTTGGGGTCGTTCATGAATCGCTCGCCGGACGCGATGGCGATTGACGCGACGTAGTAGTCGCGCGTCGAGATGCCCGCGCTGTTGATGGCGTTGCTGAGCGCCGCATTGGACTCGAGCCACTTGAGCCCGGCGTCCGTGGTGCCGGCGCCGGCATCGTCGATGTTCTGCGACAGGAACTGATTGATCGTCGAATCGCGTCCGCGAAGCGCGGCGATGCTGTCCGCGGCCGCGACGAACTTGCCGAAATTGTCCGCCGTGAGCTTGTATTCCGTCGCTTTTTCGACGCTCTTTGTGTCAGTGCGAGTGACGTGCACCGCCGGACCTTCGGCCGGCACATCGGTGGTCGTTCGCGCGATTGATGTATCCATGGCGCCGGCCGCCTGACGTGCCTCGCCGCTGTTCTTGCACGCCGTCACCGTCGCCAGCGCCGCCGCCGAAGTCGCGGCCACAAGCGATCTGATCCAGATTTGGGTAGTCTTCACTATCGTCTCTCCGCAAGCAGTCGCGGCGACAAGTTCGCACGGCGCGTGCCGGGCGGCCTCAGCGTTCGCGAGGATCGTTGTCGTCAGCTATCGAAACGACTGACCAGCCAAACGTTCAAGAAGCATACAGGAGCATTCATGCGCGTTCGTTCGATCGCCGCTCTCGTCTATGTATTGAGCGCGCCCATGGGCGCGCAGGCACCGCAGGCCCCACAGCCCCACGCGGCGTCACGCCCGATGATGTCGTCCGTCGACACAACCCTCTTTCACGGTCTGCGATACCGCATGGTCGGTCCGCCGCGCGGCGGGCGTGTCACCACAGTCTGGGGCGTAACGTCGCAGCCGCGCACGTTCTACATGGGCGTCGCGAGCGGCGGTGTGTTCAAGACGACGGACGCCGGCGCGTCGTGGACGCCGATCACGGACGGGAAGGTTCCCGTTGCATCCACTGGATCGATCGTGGTCGCCGAGTCGGATCCGAATGTCATCTACCTGGGCACGGGCTCCGATGACATTCGCAGCAATGTTTCGACGGGCCGCGGCATCTACAAGTCGACGGACGGCGGCAACAACTGGTCGTTCGCCGGCCTGTACGAATCGGGGCAGATCGGCGCGGTGCGCGTGCATCCCACGAGCCCGAACACGGTGTGGGTTGCGGCGATCGGCAACGCGTTCAAGAACAACGACGAGCGGGGCGTGTTCAAGAGCACCGACGGCGGCAAGAACTGGCGCAAGGTGCTGTACGTGTCGGATTCGATCGGTGCGGCCGATCTCGAGGTGAATCCGTCGAATCCCGACGTGCTGTATGCGTGGATGTGGCGCGGCCAGCGCAAGCCGTGGACGATCATCTCGGGCGCGCACAACTCGAGCGGCGTCGGCTTCTACAAGTCGACCGACGGCGGCGAGCACTGGGCGAAGATCACGAACGGCCTGCCGACGGAGCTCGTGGGCAAGGCGAACCTCGCGGTGAGCGCGCAAAACCCCAACCGCGTGTATGCGCTGGTCGAGGCGAAGCCGGGCGGCGGGTTGTACCGCTCGGAAGACCAGGGCCAGAGTTGGAAGCTCATTAGTAACTATGCGCAACTAATTACGCGCCCGTTCTATTACGTCGCCTTGGGGGTCGATCCGACGAATTCGGACATCGTCTACGCGGGCGCCGAGAACTTCTACAAGTCCACCGACGGCGGCGCGAACTGGACGACGGTGCGCCCGCCGCACGGCGACAACCATGACATCTGGATCAACGGCAAGAACGGCCAGATCCTGATCCAGTCGAACGACGGCGGCGCCAACATCTCGCAGGACGGCGGCCGCACGTGGTCGACGCAGCTCAATCAGCCCACGGCCGAGATCTACGGCGTGTGGATGGACGATCAGTTCCCGTACCGCCTGTACGGCGCGCAGCAGGATGACAATACGCTCATCGAGCCGAGTTTCCCGGTGCCGGGCGAGACGGAGCCGTTCATCACGGGTCCGGGCTGCGAAACGGGGCCGATCATGCCCCACCCGAAGAATCCGGAGATCGTCTACGGCGCCTGCAAGGGCCAGTTCTCGATCATGGACATGAACACGCGCCAGGAGCGGAACTACTGGGTCGGCGGCCAGTCGCTCTACGGCAACGACGCGAAGGATCTGATGTATCGCTTCCAGCGCGTGTCACCGATGGAGGTTTCGTTTCACGATACGAGCGTCGTGTACTACGGCTCGCAGTATCTGCATCGCTCGCACGACGGCGGCGTGCACTGGGAGAAGATTTCGCCCGATCTCACGGCGAATCCGCCCGGGCCGTCGCAGCTCGGCTCCGGCGAGCCGATCACGCGCGACGTGACGGGCGAAGAATTCTACAGCACACTGTATGCGATCAGCGAATCGAAGCTCGAGCCGGGTGTGATCTGGACGGGCTCGAACGACGGGCCGTTCTACGTCACGCGCGACAATGGCAAGACGTGGAAGAACGTGACGCCGAAGGATCTGCCGCCGGGCGGCCGCGTGCAGTACATCGAGACCTCGCCACACCGGAAGGGCTCGGCCTACTACGCGGTCTATCGCTATCTGCTGGGCGATTTCCAACCGTATATTTATAAAACTGATAACTACGGCCAGACGTGGACGCGGCTGACCGATGGCAAGAACGGCATTCCGGCCGACTGGCCGACGCGCGTCGTGCGCGAGGATCCGAACCGCGAAGGGCTGCTCTACGCGGGTACGGAATTCGGGATGTTCATCTCGTTCGACAACGGCGGGCACTGGCAGCCGTTCGATCGCAACATGCCGCAGGTGCCGATCACGGACATCAAGCGCTACAAGAACGATCTGATCGTGTCGACGCAGGGCCGGTCGATGTGGATCATGGACGACGTGACGCCGCTCGCGCAGATCGGCGCCCAGACCGCGTCAGCGACCGCCGTGTTGTTCAAGCCGCGCGATGCCGTGCGCGCGCGGTTGGGGGGCGGCCGCGGCGGATTCGGCGGCGGCGGCCGTGGCGGCGCGGTGGAGACGGGCCAGGCGCAGTTTCCGCCATACGGCGCGATGGTCGACTACTATCTCGCGCACGCGGGCGGCCCAGTGACGATCGACGTGCTCGACGCGAACAACAAGGTCGTGCGCAGCTACTCGAGCGAAGCGGCGACCGCGGCCGCGGCCGATGCGGCGCCCGCCGAAAACGCGGACGAAGAGAATCCGGGGCCGCGGCGTGCGGCGCCGCGCGTCCGGTTGACCGCGAACGCCGGCATGAACCGGTTGACGTGGGACTTCAATAACGATGCCGGCTTGATGGTCCCGCCCGGCGCGTACAAGGTGAAGATGACGTCGGGAAGCTGGAGCGATACCGAGCCGCTCACGCTCACGATCGATCCGCGTCTCGCCGCGGATCACATCACCGCCGCGGACCTGCGCGAGCAATACGATCACAACGTGCGCATGCGCGACATGGTGAACGAGGTGAACCGCTTGGCGGCGCGCGTTCGTTCGGCGCGCACCGCGGCGCAGAATGCGACGGACGCCAAGGCCGCGGCGATTCGTGCGCTGGCGACGACGTTGTTCGGCGCCGGCGAGGGCATTCGCTATGGCCAGCCTGGCTTGCAGACGAACATCACGTATCTGGCTGGGATGACGACGCGCTCCGACCAGAAAGTGGGTCAGGACGCGATCGATCGGTACAAGGAGCTGCGGAAGGAGCTCGACGCCGTGGAGGCGCAGGCGAAGACGCTGCTCGGGGCGGAGAAGTAGTCATTCCGAGCGGCAGCGAGGAATCTGGCATCCCGGGAGAGAGACGTCCCTCTGACCCGGACGGCGGATTCCTCGCTGCCGCTCGGAATGACACACTGCCGTGCCCCGGCGCCCCGACATCTCACACGCGCAAATAGCGTTCTATAAAGAGCATTCTCTTAAGCTGCGGCAAGGTCGTCCGATGATCGACTTTGATCCGCCGCAGGCCGTAGGGATCCGTCCAGCGCCAGTTCATGCGTCCCTTGCCTCGCACGGCGCAGCGATAGCCCGCCTGCCGTGCGAGCGCCCGCACGGCGGCGCTTTGATTGGAGAACGGGTACGCGAACGCCGTGACCTCGTGGCCGAGGACGTCGGTGAGGATCGCGCGCGAGCGCGTGAGCTCGTCGAGCGTGCGGCGCTCGTCGATCTTCGCGAGCGGCGGATGCGTGACGCTGTGCGACCCGAAGTACACTCCTTCGCGCCGCAGCGCATGGATGCGCTCGAGGCCCAGCAGCGGTTCGCGCCGCTCCTCTTTGTCCCACGAATTCCATCCGCCGATCTCGCCCGCAACGAGGAAGACGACCCCCGACATGCCGCGCGCACGCATGGTGGGCCACGCGTTGCGGTCGAAGCACGTGTATCCGTCGTCGAACGTCAGGACGAGCGGCTTGTTCGGCAGCGTGCGCAGACGGCCCGCGCGATAGTCGAGCCATTGCTCGAGCGAGATCGTGCGGTAGCCCCACAGGAGCAGGGCATCGAGCTGCTGCTCGAATTGTCTCGGGGTGACGTAGTTGCCGGGAAATCGAACGTCGGGACGGAGCTCATCGATCTTGTGATACATGAGGATCGTGAGCTTCATGTCTCGGTCGATTGGCTCCGGGCAAAGAGAAACGCGTACTTGAGGAATGCGGCGAATGCGCTGACCGCGGCCGCCACGAAGCCGACGACACCGTCGCGCCAACCGCCGAAGACAACGTAATCACGCAGGAAGCGCCACGTTGGGCGCATGGCCAGCTCCCAGAGCCCCGCGGTGCGACCGCGTGCGGCGAGGTCTTCAGCGCCCCAGCGCGCGTACTTCACGATTTTGGCAATGTGGTGCGCCAGATCGCGATAGGGATAGTGGAGAATTGGCCCGGTGAGCGCGCCGACATCGTCGATTGGCTCGAGATGTTCGTGCACGCGGTGCGTCACGTACCGCCGCTCGCGCGTGAACAACCGAATGTGCCAATCGCGTCCCCAGGGTCCATGGCGAAGCTCCCGGCCCAGGTAGTGGTTCCGGAATTTCATCCGGTATGCCGCGTGGGTGGGATTGCGGCCGGCCACCACCTGCCCGAGCTCCGCCCGGAGCTGGGACGTCACACGCTCGTCGGCGTCGAGCGCGAGAATCCACCGATTACGAGCGACATCGATCCCCGCGTTCCGCTGGCTCGCGATCGTTTCACCGCACACGGACAAGACTTTCGCGCCCGCGCGCTCGGCGATCGATACCGTCTCGTCCGTCGAGCCTCCGTCGACGACGATCACTTCGTCGGCCCACGCGAGATCGGCGATGGCCGCGCCGATTTGGATCCCTTCGTTCAGCGTCGGAATCACCACGCTGATCGGGAGCCGAGCGGACGGTGCCGGCGAGGCGGACGAATCCGCGGGGGGGAAGCTGAGCGGTACGGCGGCGGACATCCGAGAGTGAGTGTGTGCGACGAGTCCCGCGCGTTGGTGCGCTGTGGCGTTTCGGGGCTGTGGGTAGTACGCCTGGACGATTGAAGCGAGGTTGCGTTCCGCCCGTTTGTACGACCATTTATAGCCAGCCGGTCTCAGATCAGGATCAGAAGTCGACTTCGCCGCATGATTCTCCGCCTCCATACACTCGGAAGTGTGTACCTGACCCGTGACGGCGAGTTGCTGTCGGGGGCGGCCGGGCAGCGGCGGTTGCTCGCCGTTCTCGCGGTGCTCGCTTGCGTTGGCGAACGCGGCATTTCACGCGACAAGCTGCTTGCGGTGTTGTGGAGCGACGGGGATCCCGACCGAACACGCCACGCACTTACTCAATCGCTGTACCATATACGAAAAGCGCTCGGCTCGGAGCGAATCTTTCTTAATGGGAGCGACCTCCGGGTAAACCCCGACATCCTCTCGTCGGACGTCGGGGAATTCCGCACAGCGATCGATGACGGCCGATTGGCCGACGCCGTGGAGCTGTACGCGGGTCCATTCCTCGACGGCTTCTACCTCACCGGCGAGTCAGAGTTCGAGTTCTGGCTGACGGCGGAACGCGATCGGCTCTCGCGCCAATTTTCCGAGGCGCTGGAGGTGTTGGCGAAGGAGGCTATGGAGCGCGGTGATGTCGCGAACGAGCTCCGGTGGCGCACCCGCCTCGCCGATCACGATCCATTGAGCGCACCCGCGTGCGCGGCGCTCATGCGCTGTCTCATGGCGTCGGGAGACGCAGGGGCGGCGATGTTGCGCGCGCGCTCGTACGAGCAGCGACTACGGTCCGAGCTCGAGCTTGCACCGGACCGTGCCGTCGCGGAGCTCGTCGAGACCATCCGACGCGCCGCGCTGCGGCACGAGGTCGAACGGATCAGCGCGGAAGCGAGCGTGCGCACGGGCACCGGTGAGAATGTCGACGTCCAGCTCGATGTGGATGTGGGCGATCAAAACAGTGCTTCGCCTGTCGGCGTTGATCTGCGCGATACCGCGCGCATCGTGCGCTCCGCGCGACATCGCCGCCGGCGCTGGCAGATCGGGTTTGCCGCGGCGTTGATCGCCGTCGTGGCCGCGGCGCGGGCCGCCGCATCGCGTATCGCGAACGATCGCGAAGCGCTGCGACGCGCGACGATTGCCGTGAGCCCGTTCCGCGTGCGATCGTCGAGCGCGTCGGCTGCCTATTTGCGCGAAGCGCTGCTCGATCTGTTGCCGACGCGAATCGGCGAGGCCGATCGCAAGCGCACCGCCGATCCGGCGCACGTGCTCCAGGTGTGGCGCGCCGCCGCATCGGCCGACAGCCTGGTGTCGCCGAGTGCGGCGGCGCGCGTCGCCGGACGGCTTGGCGCCGGCGAGATCGTGATCGGTTCGATCGACGATGCACCGACTGGCCTCGTCGTCCATGCGTCCGTGATCGACGCCGACACGCGGCGCGTGAAAGTCACGGCCAGCGTCGCCGCGAACACCGACAGCCTGATCGCGATCACCGACCGATTGATCACGGGTTTGATCGTTCCGGAATCCGGCGACCGAACGCTCGCGCTCGCCGGTGCGCGCACGACGTCGCCGCGCGCGGTCCGCGCGTATCTCAGCGCGCGCGCCGCATATCGCCGCGCCGACTACGACGCGGCGATGAGCGCGTACGCGCAGGCCCTCTCCGAGGATCAGGGCTTCGCCATCGCGGCGCTCGGTCTCGCGATCGCGGCCGATCGCGTGAACGCCGCGGAACAGCACGATCGGGGCGTGGCGATCGCGTGGGCGAAGCAGGACGATCTGTCGGTGAGCGATCGCGCGTTTCTGCGCGCGTTCGCCGGTCCGCGATATCCGCAGCCTTCGTCCGCCGCTGAAGTGCTCGATGCCTGGGGCGATGCGGTGCGCGTCGCGCCGGATCGCGCGGAGAGCTGGTTTCAGCTCGGTGAAAGCTTCTACTACGACGGGGACCTCCTCGGCATGCACGACGCGCTCGATCGGTCGGAGCAGGCGTTTCGCCGCGCGCTCGCGCTCGATGCGTCGTTCTCGCCGGCGCGCCGCATGTTGACCTTGCTGCTGGCGCGTCGAGGCGATGTCGCGGCGTTGCGTACGCTGCTCGCGACGCAGCCGCCGGCCGACACGGCGGACGCGCTCGCGGTGTTCGTGCGCTGGCGCGTCGCGAAGGCGCTCGATGACTCGCGCGCGTTGTCGCGCGTGCGGAGCGCGCTGGACGACGCACCGAACGGCGCCTTGCGCGCGATCGCGATGACGAGTCAGTTCGACGGCGTGTCGACGCGGGACGGCGATCGGGCGATCGAGATTCTCCGCCGTCGGCCGTTGAGCGACGCGGAGCTCGTGGATCTCACGCTCGCGCGCCACAGCCGCGCGTTGAATGCCGGCGACTTCGATGCGGCGCTGACGATCACCGGCGAGCTGGGATCGTATCAACCGTCGTTGCATCCGCATCTGCGGCTGCGTGTCCTCGATGCGCTCTATTCGAAGGGCAATCGTGTCGCGGCGCGCGAGGCGGCGAATGCGTTGCAACGGCTCACCGCCGGCGCGCGGCCCGCGACGGGCGCGGACAGCGCGGTGCGGATGGCCGATGAGTGCGTGCTCGGGCAGTGGGCGATCGCGCAGCACGATACCGCGGCGGCGAGGCGGGTCGTCGCGCCGTTGCGCGCGGCGGCGGTCTCGCGGTATCCGGTGCCGGTCGGCGCGAATCCGCTGACGTGCGCGGAGCTCCTGGAGACGTCGCTCGCGGTCGAAGCCCGCGGGAAGGGCGCGGCCGAGCGGCTGGCCCATATGGATTCTCTCATGCTCAGCGGGCCGGCGGTCGGGGACGCGATGCGGTATGCGAATCTCGTCGTAGCGCGCGAGTATCAGCGGCTCGGCGACCCGCGCCGCGGGCTGGCGGCGTTGCAGCGGCGGTCGTTCATGCGGGGGTGGCCTCGCTATCGGGCGACGGGATTGCAGCTGCAGATCGACCTGGCCTTGGCGGCCGGGGACACGGCGACGGCGCGGTCGGCGAAGCAGCGCCTCGAAGCGACGCGCTAAGGCAATACGCGAAAGCGGCGCGCTAAAGCTGCGCGCTAAAGCGGCACGCAAAGGCGACGCGCCATAGCGGCGCGCTAACGCGACGCGCCAAGGCGACACCCTCAATAGACGTTCGTGGGACGAATCGAGTGCTGGCGGCATCGCGCGACTGTGCGGTGAACCAGATTCGTGGCGCGCGTGTCATATCAGGATTAAGGAATCGACATCAGCGATTCGTCAGTAGATATCAGCGTCGTGTGAAGATTGGATACATTATGCGCCAGGAAATTGTGAACTTTCTGGTGACGAATTGGGAGCACATCGGGTTTATTCGGTGACGCGGCTCACTGGGCCCGCGCGTTCGCGATTGCTCTCCGTTCGAAGTCCGTCCGAAGCCGGACCCAATCGATGGACCACACTCCAGCCGTGTGACGCGCGTTCGAGCGTTCTGAGGATCGCCATCGAACGGCAGCGAAAGACCGACAACTGAGGCCGTGTCGTGCCCGGCCGTAAGCCGGGCCTGCAGGCGTAGCCGCAGTCTCGGTCGCAGTTCTGTCGCAGTTCTGGTCGCAGCAAATCGTTGCAATCCGCACGAGCGGAGGTAACGGGCAGTAACGCGCAGAATCACGCAGCAATACGTGGTGTCCTCGCCGCGGTGGCGCATCGGCTCGTCCCACGCGTCCCGTCGGCCCATTGTTTCACAAGCCAATTGGCTCGCTGGAGGAGGCATGGCACTCTCGTTCCGCCGTATCCTCGTCTGTCTAGGCATGCTGGCGCTGGTTCCCGGGCTCGCCGCCGCGCAAGACGCCGCGGTCATCTCGGGACGCGTCACGGGTGAAGGCAATACCGGCCTGGCTGGCGTTACGATCTCGCTCACGGAGTTGGGCCTCGGCGCGTTGTCGCGCGACGACGGCTCCTACTCGCTGACGGTACCGGGCATTCGCGTCAACCGGCAGACCGTGACATTGACCGCGCGCCGAGTCGGCTACAAGCCGAAGAGCGTGCGGATCACGGTCAATCCGGGCTCGACGACGCAGGACTTCCTCCTCGAAGCGAATCCGCTCCAACTGGGTGAAGTGGTCATCACGGGGGCCGGCACGGCGACGGAAGTCGAGAAACTCGGCAACGTGCGCAACGCCGTGTCGCCGGACCTCATCGTCAAGTCGAACGAGCCGAACATCGTCGAAGCGCTGGCGGGGAAGGCGCCGAACGTCGTCGTCTCGCAGTCGTCCGGTGATCCGGGCGCCGGGTCGAAGATCACGATCCGCGGCTTGCGCACGTTGAACGGTGACGTGCAGCCCCTGTTCATCATCGACGGCGTGCCGGTGAACAACACCACGTTTTCGACGACGAACTTCAACCCGATCGACGCTGGTTCCACGACGGGCGTCGGCGGTCAGGACGTCGGCGGCGAGCTCGAAGGCACGTCCGCGCCGAACAGCATGATCGACATCAACCCGGCGGACATCGAGAACGTCGAGATCCTGAAAGGTGCGGCGGCGGCGGCCATCTACGGCGCGCGCGCGGCCAACGGCGTCATTCTGATCACGACGAAGAAGGGGCGCTCGGGTGCGACGCGGTACTCGCTCCGCAGCTCGGGCTCGAACGACGAAGTGACGCGCAAGGAGCCGCTGCAGACGGGCTTCGGCAAGGGCGCGTTCGGCAAGTTCAACAACGCGAGCCTTCGCAGCTGGGGCGCGCCGGTCAGCGGCCAGACCTTCGACCATGCGAGCGAAGCGTTCGACACCGGCCACATTCTCGACAACACGCTGAGCGTCTCGGGCGGCAACGATCGCACGACGTTCTATCTGTCGGGGAACTACAATCACAACGAAGGCGTGTTCGTTGGCCCGAACAACTTCTTCAATCGGTCCACCGCGCGGTTGAACGCCAGCCATCATCTGACGGACGGCTTCACGGTCGGCGGCAACTTTTCGTTCGCGGACACGCGCGGGCACATGACGCAGCGCGGCAACAACGTGAACGGTCTGCTGCTGGGCCTGTTCCGCACGCCGCCCGACTTCAACAACCTGCCGTTCCTCAACCCGATCACCGGCCTGCATCGTTCGTACAACGTCGACGGCAGCGATCCGGCAAGCGCGGGTCAGACGCGCATCTTCAACAACCCGTTCTATACGTTGTATGAAGAGTTGAACGATCAAAAGTCGAACCGCTCGTACGGCAACATCAATGCGGAGTACATCGCGACCGGCTGGCTGAAGTTCAACTACACGCTGGGCGCCGACTACTCGCAGGACGAGCGCCTCGAGGGATGTCCGGCGGAGTGCTCGGACGTCGCCGCGGGTGGGCGCGTGACGGAAGGCCGCATCACCGATTACCAGCTCGATCACAACCTCACCAGTACGGCGAACTGGCACCTGTCGAACGATTTCGCCGGCACGGTGACGCTCGGCCAGAATTTGAACTCGCGCAACTACCGCACGTTCTCGGTCGTGGGCCGCACGTTGATCGCGCCGCAGCCCTTCAGCATTCTCAACACGCTGACGCGCGATCCGCCGAGTGATTTCCAGACGCAGATTCACAACGAGTCGTACTTCGGGCAGGCGACGTTCGACGTCTACAATCAACTGTTCCTGACCGGAGCACTGCGCGACGACGGCTCGACGACGTTCGGCCGCGACAACACGCGCAGCCTGTTCCCGAAGGCGAGTGCGGCGTGGACGTTCACGAATGCGTACAAGCCGAGCTTCCTGACGTTTGGCAAGCTGCGTCTGTCGTATGGTGAAGCGGGCCAGGAACCACAGCCGTATTTGACCTCGGCGACGTTCAGCGGAACGAACCTCGTTGGCTCGATCGCGCAGGGCACCGGGTTTACGCCGACCCAGAGCGGATTCGGCGGACTGTTCACCAGCTTCACGAAGCCGGCAACGACGCTCAAACCCGAGCGCACGAAGGAGACGGAAGCGGGCTTCGACGTCGGCTTCTGGGGTGAGAAGGCCGATCTGAGCGCGACGTGGTACAAATCGAAGACGTCCGACGTGATTCTCGTGCTGCCGATCGCGCCGTCGACGGGATTCTCCAGTGAAGCGAAGAACGGCGGCGTGTTCTCGAACAGCGGCACGGAGCTGTCGCTCAACCTGCGTCCGCTCACGCGCCCGAACTATTCGTGGGACGTCGGTCTTGGGTGGGGCAACAACAAGTCGAACGTCGACGCGCTGTCGGGCGCGCAGTTCCTGCTCACCGACAACGTGCTGATCCAGACGGTGGCGCAGGTCGGCCAGCCGTTGGGCGTCATTCGGAGCCTGGGCTGGGTGCGCTGCGGACTGAGCGCGAACGACGCGATCCCGGGCGTGGATCTGTCGCAGTTCTGCGCGGGCAAGCCGAAGGGCACGCTGTACATCGACGACGGCACGCACGATGGCTGCGGCGATTCGTTCATGCCGTGCGTCGACAACACCGAGCGCATCATCGGCAACCCGAATCCCAAGTGGACAGGCAACGCGCACTCGAGCTTCCGGTATCGCAAGTGGGAGTTCTCGGGTCTCGTGGATATCAAGAAGGGCGGCGACGTCTGGAACGGCACCAAGGGCGCGCTGTACAGCTACGGCACGGCGGGCGATACGCGCGTTCGCGCGACGTGCACCGGCGCTGCAACGGCGACGTGCACGGGCAATCTCAAGGCGTTCGGCGAGTCGGATTTCTATCCGGGGCCAGTGACCGGTCCGGGCGCCGGCCAGGCGTTCCCGGTCGGTGAGAACTGGTATCGCACGAACAATCTCGCGGCGTGCCCGTTCACCGGGATCGACGATCCGTGCATCGAGGACGGCGGCTACGTGAAGCTGCGCGAGCTGTCGGTGGGCTACACGTTCGATCAGCCGTGGGTGGCGCGGTCGCTTGGCATGAACAGCGTCGAACTGCGCGTGGCCGGACGTAACCTCAAGACCTGGACCAAGTACACCGGCCTCGATCCGGAAACCACCGTCGGTGGTGCGACCTCGCGCGTCGGTGGCACGGACTACTTCAATCTCCCGCTCACGCGCTCGTTCGTCGTGACCGTGAACCTCAACCGCTGACCCCGACATGAATATCCTCATGAGGAAATCATCAATCGCGGCCGCGGCGCTGTGCCTGACGGTGCTCGGCGGCTGTTCGGATTTTCTGAATTCGGAGAAGGCCGTGGCGGATCCGAACGCGCCGACTGTGGCCAACACGAATCAGCTGTTCATCGGCGACCTGACGAACATCTTCGCCAATGAAGAAGGGCCGGTGGAGATGCTCATCTGCGAATGGATGCAGCAGTGCGCCGGGATCAACGGCCGCTTCGTGGACACGCAGGGTACGTATACGATCGACGCGTCGACGTTCGACACGCCGTTCCAGAACATTTACAACGGCGGCGGGTTGATCGGACTCCGCGCGGTCGAATCGCGCGCGGACGCGTCGGGCGACAAGCTGTACAAGGGCATTGCCGAAGTGCTCGAGGCGATGGACATCACCTTCGCCGCGGACATCTGGGGCGACATTCCCTATGCGGACGCAGTCGGCAGTACGGTAACGCCGGCGTTCGAGCCGCAGATGCAGGTGTATACCGACGTCCTCGCGTTGCTGGACAAGGCGATCGCCGACATTGGCGCCGGAGGAACCGGTCCAGGCGCGTTCGATCTGGTCTACGGCGGAAACGGCGCCAACTGGATTGAAGCCGCGCACACGCTCAAGGCGCGCATCTATTTGCATCAAGTCGAAAAGCTCGGCAACGCGCAGTACACGAACGCGCTGACCGAGGCGCGGAAGGGGATCAGCGCGCCCGCTCACGACTGGAAGACCGCACACACGGGTGCGACGTCCGAGCGCAACATGTGGGCGCAGTTCCAGACCTCGTCGTTCGGCAACGATCTCGTCGCCGGTTCGGTGCTCGTGAATCTCATGAAGGCGCAGAAGGATCCGCGTCTCGCGGACTACTTCGGCCCGAACGCCGACGGTGGATTCGGTGGCTACGACGTCACCACCGGATCGACTCCGGCGGATTCGATCTCACACCTGGTCGGCGCCGGACGCGTGACGGACGATTTCGCGCAGCCGGTCATCACCTACGACGAGACGCAGCTGATCATCGCCGAAGCCGCCTTCCAGACGGGCGACAAGGCATCGGCCGCGACGGCGTTCAACAACGTGCGCACGGAGTTGGGCAAGGCGACCATCGCGTCGGGCGCGCTCACGTTGAACGACATCATGACCGAGAAGTACATCTCGCTGTATCAGAACCCTGAAGTCTGGAATGACTACAAGCGCACGTGTCTGCCGGCGCTCAAGCCTGCGCGCTCGAAGTCGAGAATTCCGGGGCGCATCTTCTACGGCCTCACGGAAGAGCAGACGAACCCGAACACGCCGGCCAGCTCGGCGCAGAACCTCTTCACCGTTCGGAACGCGAACGATCCGAACGCCTGTAGCTGAGTCGTAACGATGACGCCCGGCCGGTACGATCGTACCGGCCGGGCGCGTCATGTTCACCCTGTTTCATCCTGCTTCATCTATCATGTCACGACGTCTGATGATCGCGCCGCTGCTGCTCGCCGGCGCCTGTTATGGATACTATCCGGTCGACGGACCGTCTCCCGTCGGCCACGAGATGCAGCTCAATCTCACGGATTCGGGAGCCGTTGCGCTCTCGCGACAGATCGGTCCCGCGGCGCAGACCGTTTCGGGGCGTGTGACGCGCGACTCGGCGAACACCCTGATCGTTTCGCTGGAGAGCGTTACGTTGCGCGACGGCACGGACACGCCATACAAGGGCGAACACCTGTCGGTTGGGCGGCCGTTGATCGCCAGCATGGCGGAGCGTCGCTTTTCACGCGCGCGGACGATTCTGTTCACCGGTGCGACGATCGTCGCGCTCGTGGCGGCGCGGCAGGCGTTTCAGGGAAGCGGCGCGAGCAGCGGAGGGAGCGGATTGCCGAACGGCACTGGAGCGAAGTAAACCACTCTGCCGGCTTCGCGGCGCGTTCAGTAGTTCAATGAATCTCGTAGTGCGACCGCGCGAGATCGTCCTCGAGCGTCCACTCGAGCACGTCCCCGGCGACGAGATGCAGCGTCTCGGTCTTCACCTCGGTGGGTGAACCGATGGGATCCGCCAACAGTACGAGCTCGTTGGCGGCGTAGCGCCGGAGATGCAGCTTGAACGACGTTGTTCCCGCGGCGGTCACCTCGCCAATTCGGTCGCGATGGCCCTGAGCGACGTTGTAGATCACGACGTTCAGACGGTGGTGACTGACCACGGACAGCGTGACGGCGTCCGAGTCGTCCTCTTCGATCGCTGGATCGTGCCGTGGATGACACGCCGGCAGCAGCGCGAGAACGAGTAAACTCAAAAGAATGTGGCGGCGCGTGCGAGGCATGCCTAGCTAATAGCCTCTTCGCGCGGGGCAGGCAAGTGCGCCTGCCCGCGCGCGGTGCCGCGATGCGCGTCAGCGACGCGAGATCGAGACGCCGCCGTTGGTCGTCATGGCGCGGATCGTCGCGCCGCCGCCGCCAATTTGCGTCGACAGCCGGCGCGTCAACGCACCCTGGACGGTCACGGGGAAGTCGATGTTCATGTGGCCGTTCGTCGTGCCCGTCTCGAGCTGCGCCGAGTAGTTCGCCGGCAGGTAGACCTTCACGCCGCCGTTCGTCGTCGTGACGTCGAGCCCCGCGCCCTGCCAGCGATCGCCATTCAGGTCGGCGCTGATGCCGCCGTTCATCGTCACGCCGTGCACGTCGCCGTTGACGTTCGAGAGGCTCAATCCGCCGTTGACGGTTCGCAAATCCATCCTGGATTCGATGCCGTCGACTGCCAAGCCGCCGTTCATCGCGGTCAACGTCAGATCGGTGTGCCGCGGCGCGTAGACTTCGTAGCTCACCGACCACGATTGACGATGGCCCGTGTCGGGCCCGTCGGACCGCACCTCGCTGCCGTTGGTCAGGATGTTGACCGCTTTCGCGATCCCTTGTGCCTCGGCTTGCGACTCGGCCTGCGCCTGGATCATCGCGACGACCTGGATGCCCGGCTGATCCCAGCCGTGCACGGTGATTCCGCCATTCTCGCGCCCGTCGACGTTGAGGGCACGCCCCGCGGGCAACGTGAAGTTGCGGACCTCGCAGAAACGCTCCTCGTCGCCGCCGTTGTTGTGGCAGTTGTCGAGGAACCGAGCGGCGTGGCCGGACTGCGCCGCGGCTATCGATGCGGCAGATACTACGGAGGTTGCGATCAAACAGGAGGTAATCACGAGTCGGCGCATGATGAATTCCCTCGGGGCGGGCGTGGGGCGGCCGCGAAGTTCGGCCGCTAGTACTGACACCGGGCGCGCATGGATGGTTGGGAGATCACTCGCGTATATTCCCGCCACCTCACTCCACAACATCCTTACATCCTTACACATGCGACTGAGTCACGCGGTACGAATCGCTGCGGTTTCTGTCACGTTCTCCGGCACCCTATCACACGCCGCAGCGGCACAGACGGACATCAACGCCGCCGTTCGATCGAACGCGGATCGCCTCGTTCAGGCGGCGCTCGCCGACACGGCGGCATACGATCGTCTCTCGATTCTCACCGATCGCTTCGGCCATCGCCTGAGCGGCTCGAAGTCGCTCGAGGATGCGCTCGACTGGATCCTGGCCGAGATGCGGCGCGATGGTTTGTCGAACGTGCGCGGCGAGCCGGCGATGGTCCCGCACTGGGTACGGGGCGACGAATCCGCCGAGCTCGTGAGTCCACGCAGCGTGCCGCTGCACATGCTCGGACTCGGCATGAGCGTCGGAACGCCGGCGGGTGGGATCACGGCGCCGGTGCTGGTGGTGGACAGCTTCGAGGATCTCGAGCGCCACGCGAGCGAAGCGAAAGGCAAGATCGTGCTGTTCGATCATCCATTCCCGCCTGACAAGCCGGGCCTGGATGGCTATCGCGAGGCCGTCGTGTATCGCGGCGGCGCACCAGCGGCCGCGGCGAAGGCCGGCGCCGTCGCGACGTTCATTCGATCGATCTCGTCGTTCTCGATTCAGAATCCTCATACGGGCTCGACGCGGTACGACTCGACCGTGGCGAAGATTCCCGCTGCGGCCATCAGCATCGAGGACGCGGAGATGCTGCACCGCATGCAGCGGCATGGCGAGCGCCTCATCGTCACGTTGAAAATGGGCGCACACCAGCTTCCCGACGCGCCGTCGCGCAACGCGGTGGCCGAACTGCGCGGCAGCGAGCGGCCCGATGAAGTCGTCGTGCTCGGCGGCCACATCGATTCGTGGGATGTGGGCGAGGGCGCGATGGACGACGGCGGCTGCAGCGTCGCCGCGTGGGAAGCGGTACGTCTAATGAAAGAGCTGGGCATTCGTCCAAAGCGTACCGTGCGCGTGGTGCTGTGGACGAACGAAGAGAACGGTGGACGCGGCGGGCGAGCGTATCGAGATGCGCATGCTGCCGAGCTCGCGAAGCACGACGTCGCGATGGAATGCGACAACGGCGTCTTTCGTCCGAACGGCGTTCGCTTTCAAGGAACGGCCGCCGGCCTGGCATTCATGAAGCCCGTTGGTGCGTTACTCGAGCGCATCGGCGCGACGCGCGTGATCGAAGGGGAAGGCGAGGCCGATGTTGGACCGATTCTGCAACGCGGCGTTCCCGGCTTGTCGCTCGACGTCGACGACACGAAGTATTTCTGGTATCACCATTCGTGGGGCGACATGATGACCGTGATCGATCGCGCCGACTTTCAAAAATGCATCGCCACCATGGCTGTGTTCGCGTATGCGCTCGCCGACCTGGATCAGACGGTGCCCCGATAAACGAGTGGCGCACGTCGTGCGTTATGTCACACGCATGACGTATCACGTTGAACCCAGCTGAACCTGAAAGCCTTCGTCGCGCGAAGATCGCCCGACGAGGGCTTTTCGTCGTGGAGGCAGTGGATGCACGCGGAAAAAGTACGAGAGATCGTCGGCCAGCACGGACGACTCGCCGCGCCGATCGCGAATCTCAGCGATGACAGCGATCTGTACAGCGCCGGTCTGACGTCGCTCGCGACGGTCGGGCTGATGCTCGCGCTCGAGGACGCGTTCGACGTCGAGTTTCCCGATTCGATGTTGAGCCGAAAGACCTTCGGCAGCATTGCGTCGTTGGCTGACGCGATCCGGCAACTCACGGACAAGCAGGCGGTCGCCTGATACGGCCGCTTGGGCGGCGGGGAGCAACACATGAGCACGATGTTGGAGCGTGAAGCACGCGGTGCGGTGGTCGACGTCGATCGCTTGTTGGATCGTGTCCACGAGATCGGGCGCGATGTCATTCAACCGGCCGCATCATCGGTCGACAGTTGCGCGCGCTTTCCTCAGGAAGGCATCGATGCACTCCGAGAGCTCAAGCTGTTGAGCGCCTACGTCCCGGAGGAATTCGGTGGAATGGGACTGAGCGTCATCGACATCGGTCGCATCTGCGAAGCGCTCGGCCAGTACTGTGGATCGACGGCGATGGTGTTCGCGATGCACCAGATCCAGGCGGCGTGCATCGTTCATCACGGCCAGCAGTCGCCGTACTTCGAACAGTATCTGCGCGATCTCGTCGACGAGCAGTGGCTCATCGCGTCGGCGACGACGGAGCTCGGCGTGGGAGGCGATTTGCGCTCGAGCATCTGCGCATTGGAGGCGGAAGCCGACGGCTTCCGCCTTACGAAGAAGGCGCCGGTCATTTCGTACGGCGAGCACGCGGACCAGATCCTCGTGACGTGCCGCCGCGCGCCGGATGCGCCGGCGAGCGATCAGGTACACGTGATGATCTGGAAGGAAGATTATTCGCTCGAGCCGATCTCGTCGTGGGACACGCTCGGCTTCCGTGGAACGTGCAGCTCGGGATTCGTCGTGACGGCGACGGGGAAAACCGAGCAGGTGCTGCCCGCGCCGTTCGCCGACATCCTGAGTCAGACGATGCATCCTTTCTCGCACATCGTGTGGGCGTCGCTGTGGCTTGGCATCGCGAGCGACGCGGTGAATCGCGCGCGCGCGTATGTGCGGGGCGAGGCGCGCAAGAATCCGCAGATGCCGCCGACGTCGAGCTTGCGGCTCGCCGAGGTCGACATCGTGCTGCACGGCATGCGCAACAATGTCACGACCGCGGTGAACGACTACCATCGTCTGCTCGCCGGCAATGACAGTGAAGCGTTTCGAAACTTCGGGTTCGCGATTCGGACGAACAACCTCAAGCTCTCGAGCTCGCAGCTGATCGTCGACATCGTCGGCCGCGCGATGCTCATCTGCGGCATCAACGGCTACCGCAACGATTCCAAGTACGCGCTGGGCCGCCATCTTCGCGACGCGTACGGCGCGGCATTGATGGTCAACAACGATCGCATCGCGAATCACAACGCGACGATGCTGCTCGCGTTGCGAGAGGCATAACCGATGGGCACCGCGACCACCCCCGCGGCGGACGTCTACCAGGAGTATTTGACGTCGCTCATCGACGCACGGCTGCTGATTCCGTCGGGCGTGCCCGGCGTGTACGGGTTGGCCGGCGCGTTCGAGCAGGTCATCGAAGGGTTCGAGGGTTACGTCACGCGCATGGGCGCGCATCTCCAGCCCGAAGTGATGCGCTTTCCGCCGATTCTCGCCCGCGCGAGTTACGAGCGCACGGATCATCTCGAGACGTTCCCCAACCTCATGGGCTCCGTCCACAGCTTCATGGGCGACGAACGCGGCCATGCGCAGTTGTGCAACAAGAAATCGGCGGGCGACGACTGGACGAAGGAGTTGTGCAAGACCGACGTGATGATGACGCCGGCGGCGTGCTACCCGCTGTATCCGACCGCGACAGGAACGCTGCCGCCGGAAGGACGCACCGTGGATCTGCGCTCGTTCGTGTTTCGCCACGAGCCGTCGGGCGATCCGGCCCGGATGCAGATCTTCCGGCAGCGCGAGTACGTGCGGCTCGGTACGCCCGAGCAAGCCGTCGCGCATCGCGACGAATGGTTGCAGCGCGGAGAAGCGATGCTGCGTTCCGTCGGTCTCGATGCGAAGCCCGTCGTCGCCAGCGATCCATTCTTCGGCCGCGGCGGCCGGGTGATGGCGGCGACGCAGCGTGAGCAAACTCTAAAGTTCGAGCTCGTCGTGCCCGTGGCATGCGAGGAAAAGCCGACGGCGGTCACGTCGTGCAACTATCACCTCGATCACTTCGGCGTGGCGTTCGACATTCGGACGGCCGACGGGAATCCAGCACACACGGCGTGCATCGGGTTTGGTCTCGAGCGCATCGCGCTGGCGCTGTTCAAGAGACACGGCTTCGACACCCGCTCGTGGCCGGCCGACGTTCGCACGATGCTCGGCCTATGATGCAGCGCGTGCTCGCGCTCGATCCTTCGACGTACGAGCGCCATCAGATTCACGGCGACGAAAGCCGCCTCTGGGCGGAGACGAACTGCTACGTCGACATCTGGATCGAGCTGCTGCACGCCCTGGGGCACGATCCCGTCGCGGCGCTGCCGTTCACCTTCGCCATCGACTTCGAGGGCGATCAGTGGACCTTCTTCAAGTTTCCGCTCCTCGATCTCTACGAGCTGTACGGCCTCGACGTGCAGGAGCTTGCGATCTGGCGTCCGTTGGTGGCGCACGTCGAGGAGCAGGTGAGCCGCGGACGGCCGGTGCTCGTGGAGCTGGATTCGTTCTATCTCCCCGATACGGCCGGCAGCGCATACAAGATCGCGCATCAGAAGTCGACCGTCGCGATCACCGACATCGACGTCGACGCGAAACGGCTGGGCTACTTCCACGGCCAGGGATTTTATCGCCTCGAGGGCGACGACTTCTGTGACGTGCTGCGCCTGCGCGAGCCGCGCGATGCCGCCGAGCTGCCGCCGTATTGCGAGCTCGTGAAGATGCGGCGCGCGCCAGGAGAGTTCCCACAGGTCGTTCAAAAGTCGCTGGCATTGCTGCGCAAGCATCTCGAGATGGTGCCGAACGCGAATCCGTTCGCGGAATTTCGGGAGCGCTTTCAGCGGGACCTTTCCGGGCTGCTCGACGAGAACATCGAGAAGTTCCATCAATACTCGTTCGCGACACTGCGGCAGTTTGGCGCGTGTTACGAGCTGTCCGCCCGGTACTTGCGCTGGCTCGGGCACCACGGCGAAGAAGGCCTAGACGAGAGCGCGACCGCGTTTCGAGAGATCTCTGAAGCGGCCAAGACCTTTCAGTTCCAGCTGGCGCGCGCGATGGTGCGCAAGAAGCCGCTCGACCTGACCCCGCTCGATTCGATGGCGAGCCGCTGGGAATGCGGAATCAATCACCTCAAGGCGCGCTGCTTGTAGCGGCGCGGACGCTGCCGCTCTCGAGCGACTGGTTCCTGGCTGCCACCGCGCCGAACGGCGTTGCCGAGCCAGGACAGCTGCACGCGCACAAGCTCGATTGGATTCCGGCTCGCGTGCCCGGCACAGTGGCGCAGGCGCTCGCCGCCGCCGGTCGCTGGGATCTCGACGACGAAGACGACTTCGACGCGAGCGACTGGTGGTATCGCACATCGTTCGAGGCGTCGGCCGAGCGCCACGGCGCACGCTCCGTGCTTCGCTTCGACGGGTTGGCGACGCTCGCCGACGTGTGGTTGAACGGTGCGCCGCTGGTGCGTTCGACGAACATGTTCGAGTCGCACGAAGTGGATGTCACCGACAGCTTGCACGATCGCAACGAGCTCGTGATCTGTTGCCGGTCACTCAACAGCGAGCTGGCTCGTCGTCGGCCGCGACCTCGTTGGAAGACCAAGCTCGTTCGGCAGCAACAGTTGCGGTGGATTCGCACGACGCTGCTCGGCCGAATCCCCGGTTGGACGATCCCCGCGGCGCCGGTCGGTCCGTGGCGGCCGGTGGTGCTCGAAACCCGGGGCGTTGGCGCGCTGTGGAACGTCGCGCTGCGTTCGTCGGTCGAGAACGACAATGGCGTCGTGGAATTCTCAGCGCTTACCAACGCCGCCGACGAACACATGAGCGCCGAGCTCGTGGTCGGTGAAACGGCGCATTCGTTGAATGTCACGCACGAAGAGGACGTGGACGACGGCGAGCGCTCGGCGCGACTGAGTGGGGTTGCGTCGATCGCCAATGTCGTGCGCTGGTGGCCGCACACGCATGGCGAGCCGAAGCTGTATTCGTGCGCGCTCCGCATCTCGGCGTCAGGCGAGACAACCGAGATTTCACTCGGTGCCATTGGCTTTCGCGATGTCGCAGCGGTGCGCGACGACGACGAATTCGGACTCTGCGTCAATGGCCGGCCGGTGTTCTGCCGCGGGGCCTGCTGGACGACAACGGACGTCGTTGGCCTGTCGGTCGACGAGGCCGCGCTTCGCGGCGCGCTGCACACGCTGCGCGACGGCGGCGCGAACATGGTGCGCGTCGGCGGGACGATGGTGTACGAGTCGGACGCATTCTACCGACTGTGCGACGAGCTTGGAATTCTGGTGTGGCAGGACTTCATGTTCGCGAACATGGATTATCCCGGCGACGATCCCCAATTCGTCGAGAGCGTCCGGCGTGAAGCGGCGCAGCAGCTGCGCCGGTTAGCCGCACATCCGTGCGTGGTGACGTATTGCGGTAACAGTGAAGTCGAACAGCAGGCGGCGATGCTGGGCATGCCGCGCGACGCGTGGCGAAATACACTGTTCGCGGAAGTCTTGCCGTCGTTGTGCAACGAACTCCATCCCGGCGTGCCGTATGTTCCGTCGACGCCGTCGGGTGGCACGCTTCCGTTTCATACGCGCTCGGGACTCACGCACTATTACGGGATCGGCGCGTATCTCCGTCCGTTCGCCGATGTTCGCGGCGCCGACGTAAAGTTCACGCCCGAATGCCTGGGCTTCGCGAACGTTCCGGAGCCCGAGGTGGTTGACACGATCATGCGCGGCGATCCTCCCGCGATTCACGATCCGAGGTGGAAGAAGCGGACGCCGCGCGACACGGGCGCCGGTTGGGATTTCGAGGACGTTCGCGATCATTGCATGCGCGCGTTGTTTGGCGCGGACGTTGAGCGCCTCCGCTACTGCGACACGCGCCGATATCTCGATCTCGCACGCGTGGCGACGGGCGAAGCAATGTCGCGTGTCTTCGCGGAGTGGCGTCGCGCAGAAAGTCGTTGTCGAGGCGCGTTGGTGTGGTTTTATCGAGATCTCTGGCCGGGCGCGGGGTGGGGAGTCACCGACAGCCGCGGCGTTCCCAAGGCTTGCTACTACTACTTGCGCCGCGCGTGGCAGCCGGTCGCAATCGCGATCACGGACGAAGGGCTCAACGGCATTCGCCTGCACGTCGTCAACGAGCGCCGTGACGCGTGGAACGGCGCCGTGTCGCTGATGCTCGTTCGCGATGGCGCGACGATTGTGGCCGAGCGTTCGCTGGAATGCGAGGTCGCGGCGAGCACGACCGCGTCGTTCGACGCCGAAGAAGTCCTTGGCGGATTCCACGATACGGCGTATGCGTATCGCTTCGGACCGCCGGCGTTCGACGTCGCGATCGCCGCCTTGCGCAATGTCGACGGATCGTTCGCCGCGAACGCGCTGCACTTCGCGACGGCGCTCGACGTGCGACCCACGGATGCGACTCTCGCCGTCGAGACGACCCGCGCGGGCGACGACACATGGAGCGTGAGACTCGAGAGCGATCGCTTCCTCTACGGCGTGCGATTCGACGTCCGCGGGTTCGCGCCGGACGACAACTATTTTCATCTCGCGCCGGGGCGCGAGCATCGCGTGCAGTTGCGCCGGACGTCGGACGCCGAAACACCGCGCGGGTACGTCGAAGCCTTGAACCTTCGCACGCCGGCTCGTCTGGAGATTCGCGCGTGACCGCCGTCGAGCGGACGCCATTCTATTTCGGGAATGAATCGCGCGCGCTGTTCGGGTGGCTGCATGCACCGAAGAACGAGGCGCGCGATCTCGTCGTCGTGATCTGTCCTCCGGTGGGCCACGAGTACATCAACGCGCATCGCTCGCTCCGGCGGTTGGCCGACGAGCTCGCGCTGGCGGGCGTGGCTGCCTTTCGTTTCGACTATGACGGTTGCGGCGACTCGGCGGGGAGTGACGAGGACGCCGATCGCATGGGGGCGTGGCGGTCGTCAGTCGTCGAAGCGTTTCGCGAGGCGAAGCGGGCGTCCGGGTGCTCGCGGATCGCGGCCGTGGGACTTCGCATGGGGGCGACTCTCGCGGCGTTAGTGTCGGAGCACGAAGCACTGGACGCGCTCGTACTCTGGGCGCCGTGTGTGCGGGGCCGCGGGTACGTGCGCGAGCTCAAGGCGCTCGCCATGACCGGCGGCAACCGCAACGCCGGTTCGGCGGACGGCGCCATCGAGCCCGGAGGATTCACATTCTCTAAAGACACGCAGGCCGGGCTCGCGTGCCTCGACCTGTCCGCGGCGCCGCCGAGCGCGAGACAAATTTTTATCTCACCGCGCGACGATCTGCCCGACGACGGCGCGCTGTACACCGCCTGGTCCGCGGCCGGCCGCCGCGTCGAGCAGCGATCGCTCCCCGGATTTGCGGGAATGGTGGACGTTCCGCACAACACCGTGGTCCCCGAGCGCGCGATCGCCGAGATCGTCGGCTGGCTCGCCGCTCGCGCGGGCGGCGAGATCACGCTCAGGCGCCCGCCCTCTCTACGTCAGTCATTCACGGCGAACGGCGTTCGCGAAACGATCGTTCACGTTCGCGGCGAACACGGCTTCTTCGGCATCCTGTGCGAGCCGGTTAATGCCGCGCGTGGCCCGGTGGTGTTGCTGTCGAACGCAGGGGCGACGCATCACGTCGGCCCCAACCGCTTGTACGTCATGGCGGCGCGCGCATTGGCCGCCGCCGGCTTGCGCTCGCTGCGCCTCGACCTGCCCGGGCTCGGTGACAATCCTGCGCCGGACGCCGAGGCAGAGAACCGGCCGTATGTCCCGAGTGCGAGCGCGGTCATCGCGAGCGCGGTGGCGGCGCTGCGACAGCGACGCGCGTCAGAGCGATTCGTGCTGATGGGCCTCTGCTCCGGTGCACACGCGTCGTTCCACGCGGCGCTCGATCTCGACGATTCCGCGATCACGGAATGCGTATTGATCAATCCCCTGACGTTCTACTACAAACCCGGAATGTCGCTCGATCAACCGGCGTCGAATCATTACGAGGAATGGCAGCGATACATGCGCTCGATGCGCAGCGTGTCGGGGTGGGCAAAGCTCTTTCGTGACGACGTCAGCATGACGTCGATCGCGCGAAACGTCCTGCTGCGCTTTCGAGACATCGCACGCAACAAGGTGGCCGGCGTGCGCGAAGCGCTGCATGGACGGTCGATCGCGTCCGGTGGCGACAACCTCGATGCCGATCTCCGGCGCATTGCGGCGGCGCGGCGTCGCGTCACGTTCGTGTTCTCTCGGTTCGACCCTGGCTACGATCTGCTCATGATCAACGCCAGCCGTGCCGTGCGGTCTCTGACCCGGCGCGGGATGCTTTCGCTTTGGCGCATCGACGACGCAAACCATACCTTCGAGGCGAAGCGCAGCCGCGACGCGATGATCGGCTCGATTGCCGACCATCTCGCGCGGACGTATTCGCAGTAGATTTCCTCGAAGCCGCCGGGACACAGGCAGCGCCTCCCGCCCGGCCTTCACACCATCTCCGGAGAAGCGTGCATGCGGCTTCGATCGCTGGTCGTGTCGTGCCTTGGCGTCTTCGTCGCGATCGCGCGTCCGAGTGTGGGCTTCGCGCAACATACCGGCCGGCTCGTCGCCGACACGCTCCACCCGAAGGCGCTCGAGGACAACAAATACGGCGACTCGCCGAACCGCGCGGTGCTCGTCTATCTGCCGCCATCGTACGACAGCGTCGCGACTCGACGATACCCCACGCTGTACCTGTTGCACGGTTTTGGAAGCAACGAGCGCGTGTGGGTGCGCGGCTATCGCGGATTCAGCGTCCAGACCAGCGCCGACTCGTTGATCGCCGCGGGCGCGATGCACGAAATGATCATCGTCATGCCGAACGGCTCGAACCGGCTCGGCGGAAGCTTCTACACGAACTCCGAAGCGACGGGAAACTGGGACGACTTCATCGCTCAGGAGCTCGTCGCCTACATCGACGGAAAGTATCGCACGATCGCGCGTGCCGACGCGCGCGGACTCGCCGGGCACTCGATGGGCGGCTACGGCGCGTTCGCGCTCGCCGAGCGGCACGGAGGCGACGTGTATTCCGCGGTCTACGCGCTGAGCGGCTGCTGCACGCGGTTCGCGCATACCATCACGCCCGGCATGGCGCCGGTGTGGCAAACGCTGTCGCGTCTGACGTCGCCGATGGATGCCCGCGGCCTGCAATTTCTGCCGCAGGTCTTTCTGGCGATGAGCGCCGCTTTTTCGCCGAACGTCAACAAGCCGCCCTTCTACGTCGACTTTCCATTCGAGGAGAAGGATGGCCGGTGGAAGACGAACGAGGACGTCGAGCGCCGATGGATCGAACATTCGCCGGAAGAAATGGTTCGCACCTACCGCGATCACCTGACACGGCTGCGCGCCTTCGCGTTCGACGTTGGCGACCGCGATGAGCTCGTCGCGTCTGGCACGCTCGACTCGATGGACGCCACACTGAACCGGGCGGGAATCGCGCACACCTACGAGACGTATCCGGGCACGCACACGAGCGAGATCGGCGCTCGGATGATCACGAAGGTGTTACCATTCTTTTCGCGGACGTTGGCGGCGCCGACCGGCGTCCAATAGGCCTTTTCACGGACCTCCCATCCCACGAACATGCGTCGCTCTCTGCTCCTGTTGCTTGGTATCGCCGCGCCGGCGTGCGCACAGCGGACCAACGGATGTGACACGGCGGACCTCAAGCTGCCGGCGGGATTTTGCGCTTCGGTGTACGCTGATTCGCTGCCCGGCGTTCGCTCGATCGCGGTCGCGCCGAACGGCGATTTGTTCGTCGGCATGCAAGGACGCGGCAGCGGTGGGGTCATGGTCGTTCGAGAGCACGACGGCCACGTATCGCGCGAACGCTTCGCGAGCGGATTCAACTCCAGCCAGGTCGCGCTGTTCGACGGCTATCTCTATACCGAGTCGAGCCCGGTCGTGGCGCGCGGCGCCGACGCCGCGGATTTGCGCGTTGCCATCGTTCGCTACCGGCTTGCGGCAAATGACCTGAAGCCCGCGAGTGGACCTGACACGATTGTCCACTCGATTCCGTTCGCGCCTGGCCACGTCACGCGCAACTTTGCCATCACGCGTGATGGCGTACTGTACCTGAACATCGGCTCGCCGACGAATTCCTGCCAGGGCAAGCGCGATCGCGCCCCGGGAGTGCCAGGCGAGAACCCGTGTACCGAGCTCGAGACGCGCGCCGGTATCTGGCGCTTTGACGCGCGCAAAGCGAAGCAGACGCCAACCGCGTCCAATCATTTCGCCCAGGGCATTCGAAACGCGGTGGGCATCACGATCGCCCCCGATGGCAAGCTCTGGAGTACGCAGCACGGCCGCGACCAGCTCGGCGATTTCGCGAAGCAACTCGGCCTGACGGACACCAATGTGACGCTCAAGTACAACGCGGAAAACCCGGCGGAAGAGTTGTTGCAGGTCAATCAGGGCGAGGATTATGGGTGGCCGTACTGCTACTACTCCGTCGAGGAGCACCATCTGGTGCTCGCGCCGGAATACGGCGGCAACGGCAAGACGGTGGCGCAGTGCGCCAAGAAGAAGGAGCCCGTGGCCATTCAGCCCGCGCATTGGGCGCCGAATGCGCTCATGTTCTACACGGGATCGATGTTCCCGGCGCGCTACAAGAACGGCGCGTTCATCGCCTTTCACGGTTCGTGGAATCGCGCGCCGGAAAAGCAGGGCGGATTCAACGTGGTGTTCCAGCCGCTGACCAACGGCAAGTCGGGCGGCAGCTACGAAGTGTTCGCGGACAACTTTTCGCCGGCGATCGCGACCGGGGCCCGCGGCGGGCCGCATCGCCCGACTGGCTTGGCGCAGAGTCCCGACGGCGCACTCTACGTTGCGGACGATGCCGGCGGTCGCATTTACAAGATCACGTACGCAGGGAAGTAGGAGCAGACATGGCGGACAATCGACTCGCGCAACTACACGACGCCGGACAATCGATCTGGCTCGATTTCATCGATCGCAAGATGCTCAAGAACGGCGATCTCGAGCGGCGCATTCGCGACGATTCGCTCACCGGCATGACGTCGAATCCGACGATCTTCGAGAAGGCGCTCGCCGAGGGCGACGTCTACGACGAGCAAATCGGCTCCGCCGAGGGGAAGCACACGGCGCTGGAGCTGTTCGAGCTCATCGCGACCACCGACGTGCGCAACGCGTGCGACATCTTCCGTCCGGTCTACGACCAGACGAACGGCGACGACGGCTACGTATCGATCGAGGTTTCGCCGGCCGCCGCGAACGATGCTCGCGCCACGGTGACCGAGGGCACGCGCCTCTGGAAAACAGTCGACCGTCCGAATGTCATGATCAAGGTTCCCGGCACGGTCGAGGGAGCGAAGGCCGTCGAAGAGCTCACCGCGAATGGCGTGAACGTCAACATCACGCTGTTGTTCGCGATCGAGGCATATCACAGTGTCATCGATGCGTATATGGCGGGCCTCGAGCGGCGTGTGAAAGACGGGAAGGACATCTCGCGCATTCACTCCGTCGCGAGCTTCTTCGTGAGTCGCGTGGACACGGAAGTCGACAAGCGATTGGGCGACAACAAGGCGCTAGAGGGCAAGGCGGCCATCGCGAATGCCAAGCTCGCATACAAGCTCTTTCAGGAGCAGGTTGCGTCGCCGCGTTGGAAGACGCTCGCGGCGAAAGGCGCGACCGTGCAGCGTCCGCTGTGGGCCAGCACGAGCACGAAGAATCCGGCGTATCGCGACGTCATGTACGTCGAAGAGTTGATCGGCCCGCACACGGTCAACACCATGCCGCCGGCGACGATCGACGCCTTCCGCGATCACGGCGTCGTCAAGCGCACGGTCGATGCGAACGTCGGCGAGGCCGAGCAGACGATCGCGTCGCTCGAGAAAGCCGGCATTTCCATGAAGAGCGTCACGGACAAACTGCTCGCCGACGGTCTCACCAGCTTTGGAAAGTCATTCGATACGCTGCTGGCGGGCCTGACCAAGAAAACCCAATCCCTCGGGAAGGAAATCGTCATGTCATCGTGAGCGGCGCGCCGTTCACGATGACACACCACACATGAAATACTGCCGAACGAAGATCGTTTGCACGCTCGGCCCCGCGAGCAGCAGCCGCGAGGCCCTGCGCAGTCTGATGGAAGCGGGCCTCAACGTTGCCCGCATCAACTTCTCTCACAGCACGCACGACCAACACGCCGCCACGATCGCGCTCGTTCGCGAGGTGGCCGACGAGCTTGGCCGTCCCGTCGCCATCCTCGGCGACCTGCAGGGACCGCGTATTCGCATCGGCGATCTCGAGACGTCGCGCGACCTCGCCGACGGCTCCGACGTCGTGCTCGCGCCGGAGCACGATGCGCGCGGCGAAGAGATCCCTGTCACCTACGAGATGCTCGCCGACGACGTGCACGTCGGCGACCGCATTCTGATCAACGACGGATTGCTCGAGCTGGTCGTGCTCGAGGTGCACCAGCCGCGCGTCCACGCACGCGTGCTCCACGGTGGCGCGCTCACCAGCCACAAGGGCATCAACCTGCCCGGCGTTCAGGTCTCCGCGCCGTCGATCACCGACAAGGATCGCGAGGACATCGCGTTCGCCGTCGAGCAGCAACTCGACTATCTGGCGCTGAGCTTCGTGCGCCGAGAAGAGGACATCGCCGAGCTTCGCACGCTGATTCCGAAGCACATGCTCGTCGTCGCGAAGATCGAGAAGGATTCAGCTCTCGAGAATATCGAAGCCATCGTGCGCGCCTCGGATGCGGTGATGGTCGCGCGCGGCGATCTCGGCGTCGAACTGCCGTTCGAGGAGGTGCCGTACGCGCAGAAGCAGATCATCGCCACGGCGAACCGGCTTGGCCGACCCGTGATCACGGCGACGCAGATGCTCGAGTCGATGATCACGCATCCGCGGCCGACGCGCGCCGAAGCGAGCGACGTCGCCAACGCGATTCTCGACGGGACGGACGCCGTCATGCTCTCCGCAGAGACGGCGGCCGGCCAGTATCCGCGGCTCGCCGTCGAGGCGATGACGCGCATCATCGTGGAGATCGAGAGCAAACCGCAGCATTGGCAGCGTCGCGAAGAGCGTCGCCGCGCGGACGCGGTGCTGCCGACCGAATTCGCGATCGCCGCCGCCAGTGCCGCGGCCGTGAACATGTTGAATGCTCCCGTGCTCCTCGTGGTCACGAAGAGCGGATTCACGGGACGCATCGTGGCGTCGCAGCGGCCGCGCGTGCCGATTCTCGTGCTCACCGATTCCCCGCGCACGTATCGTCAAATGGCGCTCGTGTGGGGCGTGGTGCCGGAGCTCGTGCCGCACTGCAACACATACGAGGAAATGGCGCGGCTCGCGCTCGAGGCGGTGCAGCAGCGCGAGCTCGCGCTGCCGGGCGACCGCGTGGTCGTCACCGCCGGCGTGCCGTTCGACATGCCGGGCACGACGAACTTGTTGAAGGTCGAAACCGTGTAGCAGGTGGCGAGTTTCTCGTAGCAGCCACGCCCATCGCCCACCGCCCATCGCCCATCGCATGAAGCTGACCTTCCTCGGCACAGGCACCAGCTTTGGCGTTCCCAAAATCGGATGTCACTGCGAGGTGTGCCGCTCGCCCGATCCGCGGGACAAACGCAACCGCGTGGGTGCCGTCGTCGAGAGCGGGCAGGGAACGCGCGTATTGATCGACACGCCGCCCGAGTTGCGGCTGCAGCTGATTGCCGCCGGCATCGATCGCGTGGATGCGGTGCTGTATACGCACATGCACGCGGATCACACGCACGGTATCGACGATCTGCGCGCGATCACGATGAATCGCGACGGCCCGCTGCCGATTTGCGGCCCGAAGGAAACGCTCGACAATCTGTGGGACAAGTTTCAGTACATCTTCGATGACAACATCCGGCCGCTGCCCGGCACCGCCAAGCCCGAAGGGAAGGCGCATGTCGTGAACCCCGGGCAGACCTTCGAGATCGCCGATCTGACGGTCACGGCGGTGCAGGTGCCGCACGGCAATGTCACGTGTTTTGCATACCGGATCGGTCCGCTTGCCTACGTCACCGATGCGAAGTCGCTGCCGCCGGACGCGCTCGATTTGCTGCGCGGTGCGAAGGTGCTGGTGATCAACGCGTTGTTTCGCACGGAGCATCCGACGCATCTGAGCATTCCGGAGGCGCTCAGCGCGGCCAAGGCCGTCGGCGCGGAACGCACGTACCTGACGCACCTCACGCATGACAATCTGCACGCCGATCTCGAGGCGGAGCTGCCGAGAGGCGTTTCACCGGCGTTCGATGGTTTGACCGTCCGTATAGATCTCTGACCGGCGCAATGCCGACCCCACTCCCATGACCCTTCGCATCGACTACACGAACATGATGGGCGACGTGATCGACGGCGGCATTTCCGCCGCCGACTGGAGCGCCGTCCCCGACGCATTCCGCCGCGCGCACACCGGTCTCGGTCGACGTCGCGATGCCGGCGATCTCGGATTCCTGGCGCTGCCGTCCGACAATGCGCTGCATCGCCAGAGCACCGACTTCGCCGCGCGCGTCCGCGGCAAGTTCGATGACGTGGTGGTGCTCGGCATCGGCGGATCCGCGCTCGGCCCCATCGCGCTTCGCACGGCCCTCCTCAAGCCCGCCTGGAATTCACTGGGCGCCGAGGAGCGGGGTGGTCAGCCTCGCCTTCACGTCCTCGACAACGTCGATCCACACACGATCTCGGCGCTCCTCGGCCGCCTGTCGCTCGAGCGATCGCTCTTCATCGTCACGTCGAAGTCGGGCGGCACCGCGGAGACGATGTCGCAGTATCTCGTCATTCGTGAGCGGCTCATTGCGTCGACCAAGAATCCGGCGGACCATCTGGTTTTCGTGACAGATCCGCAGAAGGGTGCGCTGCGCCAGATCGCGAATGCGGAGAAGATTCCGGCGCTCGACATTCCCCCGGCGGTTGGCGGGCGGTACAGCGTGCTGACGCCCGTCGGCATCCTCCCCGCCGCGCTCGTCGGGATCGATACATCGCAACTGCTCGCGGGCGCGGCCGACATCGCCAAGCAATGCGCCGGCGATCGGCTCGCGCAGAACCCCGCCGGCGTGTTCGCGACGCTCCAGTATCTGGCTGATACCAAGCTTGGGCGACACATCCACGTTCTGATGCCCTACTCCGACCCGCTGCGTGACATCGCCGACTGGTTCGTGCAGTTGTGGGCGGAGAGCCTGGGAAAGCATCGCGAGAAGGGTGACAAGGGTGTCGGCCCGACCCCGCTCGGCGCGTTGGGCGCGACGGACCAGCACAGCAAGGTCCAACTGTTCATGGAGGGTCCGCCGGACAAGACGGTCACGTTCATTTCGGTGCGCGAAGGCGGCACCGACCTGACCATTCCCCGGCTACATTCCGATGTGAAGGAACTGGGCTATCTCGGCGGGCATCAGTTGGGTGAGCTGTTGTCGATCGAGCAGCGTGCCACCGCCGGCGCGTTGGCGCGACGTGGCCGCCCGAACATGACGATTCACGCCGATCGCGTGGACGCCTGGCACCTCGGTGCGCTGTTCATGCTGCTCGAGATCGCGACCATCTACGCCGGCGAGTTGTACGGCGTAAACCCGCTCGATCAGCCCGGGGTGGAGCTCGGCAAGCAGTTCACGTACGCCATGCTCGGCCGGGCGGACGCCGAGCAGGCTCGGCAGGAATGGAACCTGCTACCGAAGCCTGATGAGCGATACAGTGTGTAGCGATTAGAAAAAAGCACGAGAAGGGCGACTGGCAAGAGCGATTGGAAGGAGCGAATGGAAACAGCGAATGGAAGACCCGAATGGAAAAGGCGCCGTTTCCACTCGTAGTTTCCATTCGCCTTTTCCAATCGCAGTTTCCAATCGCTGTTTCCACTCGCAGTTCGCTGTAATCTTCTGCTACATCCCAATTTCCCGGAAATGGACAAGCTCGATACCCTCAACAACCTGTTTGGCGCCGATGTGTCGGTGCGAGACGGCAAAGCATCGATAGCAGGGCAGTCGTCGCTCCAATCGGAAGCGATGGACACGCTCGTCCGCGCCGCGGTCTTCGGCGAGGCCGACGAAAAAGAGCATGCCCGCTGGCTGATCTGGGAGATCGGTCAGGCGGTTGGCGTGCAGCCGGCGTCGATTCAGGATCTCTACATGGCGCGCGGCCGCGGCGAGATCCACGGCTTCACGGTGCCCGCGATCAACGTCCGGGGCATGACGTACGACACGGCGCGGTCGATCTTCCGTACGGCCATCAAGCTCGACGCGGGCGCCTTCATTCTCGAGATCGCGCGCTCGGAGATCGCGTACACCGATCAGCGGCCCGCCGAGTATGTCGCGGTGGTGCTTGCCGCGGCGATGCGCGAGGGCTTCCGGGGACCGTTGTTCATCCAGGGCGATCACTTCCAGGTGAACGCGAAGAAGTACGCGGCCGATCCGAAGCCCGAAGTCGACGCGGTCAAAGCGCTCGCGCGCGAGGCGATCGCCGCCGGCTTCTACAACATCGATATCGATACCTCGACGCTCGTCGACATCCACAAGCCGGATCTCGACGCACAACAGAAATTGAATTATGAAGTTGGTATCGACATCCTGAAAACCGTGCGCGAGCTGCAGCCCGCGGGCGTCACGATCTCCGTCGGCGGCGAGATCGGCGAGGTTGGAACCGAGAACAGCACGGTCGAAGAGATGCGCGCGTACATGGATGGCTTTAACCGCAGCTTGCCGAAGGGCATGACGGGCCTGTCCAAGATCAGCGTGCAATCCGGAACGTCCCATGGCGGCGTGGTGCTCGCCGACGGCAGCATCGCCGACGTGAAGCTCGATCTCGATACGCTCGAGCGGCTCTCGAAAGCGGCGCGCGACGAGTACGGGCTCGCGGGTGCGGTACAGCACGGCGCGTCGACGCTGCCCGACAGCGCGTTTCACAATTTCCCAAAGCGGGAGACGGCGGAAATTCACCTCGCGACGAATTTCCAGAACATGCTGTACGATCACATGCCGGCGTCGCTGCGCGACTCGATCTACGAGTGGCTGCGCGAGAACGCGAAAGACGAGCGCAAGCCCACCGATACGGACGAGCAGTTCATCTACAAAACACGCAAGAAGGCGATTGGTCCGTTCAAGCGCCAGACGTGGGACCTTCCCGCCGATGCGAAGGCGGTCCTCGCCGCCGCGTACGACGAGAAGTTCGGCTTTCTCTTCAAGCAGCTGGCCATTCAGGGAACGGCGGGCATCGTCAAGAAATACGTGAAGCCGCCGGTGCACCACCGGGTCGATCCGAGCGAAGCGGTGGCGGTGGCCGCGGCGCCCGACGACGCGGATTTGAGCGATTGAGCGCGGGGGCGCATGGGCGCACGGTTCGCCACTCCACCATCCGGAATGCCGATCGTCTCGGGCGTTGACGTCCTGTGGCTTGGCGCGTTCAATCGCGTCAGCGCACGCGTCGCGCACGAGCTCAAGGGCGCGCTCAACGGGGTGTCGGTGAATCTCGAGGTGGTGCGCTCGCGCGCCGAAAAGCCGGATTCCCCGGCGTCGGCCGTGAAGACCTATGCCAATTCCGCGGTCGCGCAATTCGACATTGTCATCGACATGTCGGCCGCGCTGCTGGTGCTCGCTCGCGAGCCGCGCTCGCCGGTCGAGATTGCAAGCACGCTGCGCAACGTGGTCACGTTGTTGGAACGTTCGGCGAAGGCAGACGGCCGTGCGCTCGAGCTGGAAGGCTCGCTCGACGACCTCGGCGCGACGTCGGCGGAGGGCAATGCGGCTCGGCTCGCGATCGCGGAGTGTCTGCTGGCCGCCATCGACTCGTCCCCGCACGTGGTCGCCGGCGCAGTGGCCGACGATGCAGGTGTGACCGTGAAAATCGAAAGTCGAGGCGGCGCGGAGTTACGACAGCCCGATCGGGCGGTCGTCGACGCTCTTCGCGATGCAGGAATTCGAATTCAGGCGGTACCGTCCGCCATTTCCATCAGCTTCCCTCGCTAGACGAGGGCGCTCGAGAGATTGCATGAAGCATCCAAACGCGAAGGTCCTCATCGCTGACGACGAGCAGGCGATCACCGCCGGCTTGAGCGCCATTCTCGCCGACGAAGGCTATACCGTCGACGTCGTCGCCGACGGCCAGAAGGCGCTCGAGGAGTTGAGCAACGACCGGTACGGCGTGGTGCTCGCCGATCTCAAGATGCCCAAGCTCGACGGTCTGAGTCTCTTGCGCGAGCTGCAGCAGAAGCAGATCCCCACCGAGTGCATCATCATCACCGGCCAGGCCACCGTGGACTCCGCGGTGCAGGCGATGCAGCAAGGCGCGTACGATTACATCGAGAAACCGCTCAACGCCGAAAAGTTGAACCGCCTGAAGGCGCTCATTCCGAAGGCGATCGACAAGTTCAACGTGCAGCAGAAGAACCGCGAGCTGACGTCCAAGCTCGAAGGACTGACGCACTACGGCGAGCTGACGGGCCAGTCGGATTCCATGCGCGAGGTGTATCAGATCATCGACGCCGTCGCGCCATCGACGGCGAGCGTGCTGATTCTCGGCGAGTCCGGAACGGGGAAGGAGCTCGTTGCGCGCGCCGTGCACTCGAAGAGCGATCGCGCCAAGGGACCGTTCTTCGCGCTCAATTGCGCGGCGCTCCCGAAAGAGATTCTCGAGAATGAATTGTTCGGCCACGAGAAGGGCGCGTTCACGGGCTCGACGAACGAAAAGCCCGGCGCGTTCGAGATGGCGAGCGGCGGGACGATCTTCCTCGACGAAGTCGCCGAGATGTCGCCGGACATTCAGGTGAAGCTCCTGCGCGCGCTCGAGACACGGCAGGTTCGCCGCCTGGGCGGCAAGAAGGAAATCCAGGTGGATATCCGGATCGTCGCGGCGACGAACAAGGATCTGCAGAAGGCGATCAGCGAGGGCGAGCTCCGCGAGGATCTCTATTATCGTCTCGCCGTCGTGCAGATCGATCTGCCACCGCTTCGCGAGCGCTCGCAGGACGTGCAACTGCTGGCCAACGAGTTCCTGCATCGCTACGCGAGCCAGAACGGCAAGCAGATCACCGATTTCGATACCGCGGCGTGGGACTGGATTCTCTCGTATCACTGGCCCGGCAATGTGCGCGAGCTGAAGAATGCCGTCGAACGGTCCGTGATCATGGCGCGCGGCGACAAGATCGTGCTGAACGACATGTTGCAACGCCATCTGCGCAACGCGCCGGAAGTCGCGGCGTCGGTCACGATCCCCGTCGGCTCGAGCATGAATTCGGCGCGCCGGCAGATGACGCTGCGCACGTTCGCCTCGACGAACGGCGACGTGGGGCGCACGGCCAAGTTGCTTGGCGTGAGCCCCGACGACGTACGCCGCGACATGCAGGCATTGCTCACCGGTGAAGCGGAACAGACGGAGTCGGACGTGGCGTTCGTCAGCGATTCGGACGGAGACAACGGCAGGCACGTCAAGCCGCCGGCGGATGCGTCGGTTTCTCGTCCGTCCGGCGCCATCAAGAAACCACCCACCAAGAAGCGTTGATTCATCGCGAACGGAGGAAGTGAGATGTCGCGGTACGACTTCGACGACGACGAACGGTATGTCGTGATCGAGAAGCACGAGGCCGGCTTTAAGCCGTTCCTCATCGGCTTGGCGGTGGGCGCGGGAGTGGCGCTGCTGTTCGCCCCGCGCTCCGGCGCGGCGACGCGGCGCGACATCAAGCGCCGCGCGGCGCGTGTGCGCCAGGCGGCCGAAGATACCGTCTCGAACGTCACCGACACGGTCGTCGGCACGTTCGACGAGGCGCGACGTCGAGTCGAGGAACAGATCGACTCGGCGCGACAGGCGATCGATCTCAAGAAGGAGCAGGTGCAGCGCGCGATGGAAGCCGGGCGCGCCGCCGCCGAGGAAGCGCGGATGGAGCTCCAACGCCGCATCGCCGAATCGAAGGCATCGTACAACACCAACGATGCGGCGAGTGAACGTCCCGCCGAGCGACCGCGCAGCCGCGCTCGGGCCGCGGCACTGTCCGGCGACGACGAGGGCTGACGAATCGCCACCGCGTCGCCGGTCACCGCATCCCGGCGCCACGGCCGACCGTTCTACGTCAGCCTTGGCTGGACGCTTCGCGACTACGCCAAGCGCGTCTGGGACAACAGCGGTGAAGACAACGTCTTGTTTCTGGCCGGCGGGATCGCCTTCAACCTGATCCTGGCGGCCGTTCCGTTCATCCTGCTGCTGGTGAACGGACTGACGTACATCCTGCCGTTATTCGTGCACGACGCGCAGCTCGGTTCGGCGGCCCATTCCGCCGCGACGGTGCGCGAGTACATCGACCGCATGCTGCCCTCCCACGCCGAAGGCAACTCGGCGATCGATACGCTGCTCGCCGAGCTGTTCCGGACGCGCGGTTCGATCACGATCTACAGCTCGATCGGCTTCGTGTGGTTCTCGACGCGTCTGTTCGGATCGCTGCGCACGGTGCTCGCGAGCGTGTTCGACATCGAGAGCGAGCGCGGCATCATCGCGGGCAAAATCTTCGACGTGAAGATCACCGTGGTCTCCACGCTGTTGTTCGTCGCGAGCGTGACGGTCAACACCTACGCCACGCTGGCCACCCACAGCGGCGTCGGTGTCCTCGAGCAGATGGGTCTGCGGAAGGACGTGATGGGCGGTCTCGAGGCGTGGATCGTTCGATCGATCGCCTTCGTCTTTCTCGCGCTGATGTTCTTCGCGCTGTACAAGTATCTGCCCATTCGCCGCGTGCGCACGCAGACGGCGTGGATCGCGTCGCTCTTCACGAGCATCGCGTTCGAGGGAGCGCGAACCATCTTCGCCTACTACACGCAGACGTTCAATCCGGCGTCGCTGTACACCGGCACGCTGACGGGAATCGTCATCGTCGTCGTGTGGTTCTACTACGCCGCGATGATCTTCATTCTCGGCGGCGAGGTGGGGCAGGTCGCGGAGCTGCGGCGAATTCGGAAGGTGCAGAGAGAGGTACTGACAGACTGAGGCCGCTTGAGGCCGCGCGCCGTAGGCGCGCGAGGGTGTGGCGCGGCCTGCGGCCGCGCGGGAGTGGCCTCACTGCGTTCGGCGGGCATGGCGCGACCTTCGGTCGCAGGCAACGACGAGGCCCGCTTCCCCTGCGCGCACCGCGCGCGCCATCCCCTGCGGCGTCAGCCGCGCCATTCCCTCGCGCGCCCGCGGCGCGCGGGCACAACACAACTATCTTCTCCGCATGCCAATCGACCTTCGATCAGATACTGTCACGAAGCCGACGCCCGGCATGCGCGCCGCCATGGCCGCCGCGGAAGTGGGCGATGACGAGCGCGACGGCGATCCCACCACGCGCCGCCTCGAAGAGCGCGTCGCCACGATGCTCGGCAAGGAAGCCGCGTTGTTCTTTCCCAGCGGTGTCATGGCCAATCAGGCCGGCATCTGGGTGCACGCGGATCGCGGCACCGAAGTGCTCCTCGACGTCGATGCACACATCGTCCATAGCGAGATCGCGGCGACCGCGGTGCTGAGCGGCGCCCAGGTGTTGACCGTGGTCCCCTCCGGGCTCGCGATGAGCGCCGACGATTTGCGCGCCGCGTTTCGGCCACAATCGCGCTACTACCCGGCGGCGAGTCTCGTGTGCGTCGAGAACACGCACAACGGCGCGGGCGGTGTGATTACGCCGATCGATGAACTGCGCGCCATTCGAGACGTCGCGGACGAGCACGATGTGCCGGTCCACATGGACGGCGCGCGCCTGTGGAATGCGAGCGTCGCGTCAGGCGTTCCGCTCGACGAGATCGCATCGTATGCCGATACGGTGATGGTCGCGTTCTCCAAGGGCCTGGGGGCGCCGGTCGGCGCGGCACTGGCCGGCAGTAGCGAGCACATCGAAGAGGCATGGACCGCGCGCAAACTGTTCGGCGGTGCGATGCGCCAGTCCGGCATTCTCGCCGCCGCGGTGTTGTATGGCCTGGACCACCATCTCGATCGCCTGGCCGACGACCACGCGAATGCCCGGCTGCTCGCGAGCCTGATCGACGGCGCGGGCGGCGCGAGCGTCGTGGCGCCCGATACCAATATTGTAATGATAGATCTATCATCGCCCATCGCCGGACAAATCGCCATGGCGGCGCGCGAGCAGACCATTCTCGTGGCCGAGTGGTCGCCGACGCGGCTGCGGCTCGTCACGCACCTCGACGTGAGCGCCGAGGACTGCCGGCGCGCCGGCGAGACGCTGCGTGACCTGCTGGAGCGCGCGTAACGCGCGTAACGCGCGTAGCGCGCGGAACACGCGTAACACGCGCATGGTGCGAGCAGCCCGTGACTGGCCGGCGCGCTGAACACGTCGTTACTTTCCGCTCTCTCCCGAGCCTTTGACCCTCCTGGACCCGACGACATGCCGTTCACGCTGACGCTTCGCGACTTCGAGGAAACGCGCGCGCGTATCGCGCCGCACATCAAGCACACGCCGCTGCTCACGTCCCGGCAATTGAGCGAAGCAACGGGATACGACGTTCGCCTGAAGGCCGAGATGTTCCAGCGCGTCGGCTCGTACAAGATTCGCGGCCCGCTCAACAAGTTCGCCCTCATGCCCGAGGAGCAGAAACGCCGCGGCGTCGTCTGCTCGTCAGCCGGGAACCACGCGCAGGGGGTCGCGCTCGCGGCGAAGATTCACGGTATTCGCGCTGTCGTTTGCATGGCGGAAAACGCCACGCCGGCGAAGATCGCCGCCACCAAGGGCTACGGCGCCGAAGTCGTGCTGCACGGGACGATCTGGGACGAAGCAAATGAGAAGGCGAAGGAACTGGTGCGCACGCAGGGACTGACGTACGTGCATCCGTTCGACGACGAACAGCTCATCGCGGGGCAGGGGACGCTCGGTCTCGAGATCATTCAGGATTGGCCCGACGTCGATGCCGTCGTTGTGCCCATCGGCGGCGGGGGATTGATCTCCGGGGTCTCGATGGCGGTCAAGAGTCACAACCCGAAGATCAAGGTGATCGGCGTCGAGTCGTCCGACGGTCCGGCGATGCGCCGCAGTCTCGACGCGGGCAAGCTCGAGACGATCGAGTGCAACACGATCATCGACGGCCTCCGCGTGCGCCGCGCCGGAGAGCTCAACTTCTCCGTGGTGCAACGCTTCGTCGACGACATCGTGACGCTGCCCGACAAGGAGATCTTCGAGGCGATGATCTGGGTGATGGAGCGCTGCAAGCTGGTGCTCGAGGGCGCCGCGGCCGCACCCGTCGGTGCGCTGCTTCACGGCCTCGTGCCGCTGCCGAAAGGCTCGAAGGTCGTTGCCGTGCTTTCCGGCGGCAACGTGAATCTCGATCAGCTGCGCGGACTGAAGTGGAATTGACAGGCGCGGCGTTGGCGCCGCGCATGTCATCCTGAGCGAAGTGACGGATCTCTCACTCGCCGAGGAGGGCCGCGACTTTTTTCGGCGCACGCCTCCGCCAGCCGTCGCGAATCAACTCGGCGATCTCGCTCCACGGCGGATTACGATCGAGCCACGCGCCAATCCACCCGCTCGGTCCAACGTACGGCGGTTTGAAGTAGCGATCGGGCCGCGCGCGTAGCACGAGATCCTGCTCCAGGCCAACGGAAAGAATCCACACCGCGGGTCGCCCGGCGCCGTGATGATTGCCGTCGGACGCATGCATCGCGAAGATCTTTCCTTTCACGCGAAACGTCGGCTCGCCCCACGCTTCGACTTCCGCGGTTTCGGGCAGCGCGAGACAGATCTCACGCAGCCGAGTGATGGGAGCGTCGCGCTTCTTCGCGGGTTTGCGCACCGGCGTTTTCTTTTTTGCAGATTTCTTCTTCGCCGCCATAGTAGGTATTCGGGGAATGTTCGGTCCATAAAACTGTCACCGCTCGCGCCCCGAGCGCAACATGAGCGCAACATCGAACCCACCGTCCATCGCAACGTCGAGCGTGCTTGAATCACGCGGTACCGCGCTTACATTACTCGGTGCCCCAGGTCCCGGAGGGCGTCAGCCTTCCAACTCCGTCAGGACCCCGAAGGTAGCAGCGGTACGAGGTGTCTGACGTCGCTTCGTCAGACCTGGGGTATTACGCGGGAGATGCGCTCATGCGAGCGGCATCCCCGCGTTTTTCATTTTCTCCGGCGTCGCGCGCGAAGCATTTGTCAATGCTTTGTCCCGCGCGGAAGCGCGCGGTAGATTGCGATTCCCGCCATGTCCATCGCCCTCGCCCGCAAGTATCGCCCGAAGCGCTTCGCCGACGTCGCCGTACAGTCGCACGTTTCATCCACGCTCAAGGGCGCAATAGCGCGGGGACGCGTTGCACACGGCTACCTGCTCTGCGGTCCGCGCGGTACGGGCAAGACGACGCTCGCCCGCGTGCTCGCGATGGCGCTCAACTGCGAACGCCGCGTGGATGCCGCTCGGCGCCTCGAGGAACTGGAAAAAGGGAAGGCAGCAGGAGGCGTCGCCAACGGCGACGCCGATTTGAATAAAGCGCGGCTCATGAGCGAAGCGAGTGAGCCCTGCGGAGAGTGCGCATCCTGCCGCCGCATCTGGAGCGGCGCGGCGAGCCTCGACGTCGTAGAGATCGACGCGGCGTCCAATCGCGGCGTGGACGATGCGCGCGAGCTGCGCGAGCGCGCGATGTACGCGCCGTCGGCGGAACAGGGGTACAAGGTCTACATCGTCGACGAAGCGCACATGCTCACGCGCGAAGCGTGGAACGCGCTGCTCAAGATCCTCGAGGAACCGCCGCCGCGCGTCGTCTTCGTGTTCGCGACGACCGAACCGCAAAAGATCATGCAGGCCGCGGCGCCGGTATTGAGCCGGGTGCAGCGATTCGATCTCAAGCGCATTGGCCCGGGCGAGATTCGCGAGCGCCTGTCACACGTGCTCACGAGCGAGGGCGTCGGTGCGGAGCCGGAAGCCCTTGCGGCCATCGCCCGGGCGGCCGACGGATCGATGCGCGACGCGCTCAGTCTCACCGATCAGGTCCTGTCGATGGGCGAGGGCGACGTCACCGCCGACCGGGTGCGCGAGGCGCTGGGGCTCGTGGCCGAGGACGAGTTCATCGCGATTCTCGATCTCGTCGCTGAGCGTCGCGCGGCGGACGTCTTTCCCGCCGTGTCGCGGCTCGCCGAAGCAGGAATTGATTTCGGCGGCTTTCTCACCGGATTGGCCGACATGCTTCGCGCGCAGCTCGCGATCGTGCTCGGCGGCCAGCCGCCGGACGTGTCCGAGCGCGCGCGCGAAGCGCTCGATTCGCGCAAGGATCGATTCGCCGCGGCCGATTTGCTCCGCATGCTGCAAGCGATCGGTGAGCTCGAGCCTCGCTTTCGGAAGAGCGGCCAGCAGCAATTGCTCATCGAGACGTTGCTCGTGCGCTTCGCGCTCCTCGATCGCTCGGTCGATCTCGAGGACGTGTTGCGCAGCCTTGGCGGCGGCGGCCGCGGAGGCGGCGGCGGCGGAGGCAGCGCTACAACTGGTGGAGCAGGCGCCGGAAACGTTGGCGCACGAAGCGCCGCACCCGCGATGCGCGCCGAGCCGCGCGCTGAACCACGTTCGGAATCGCGCCCAATCCCTCGCGCAACGTCCGCTGCTGCACCCGCGATCGTCGCGACGCCCAGTCGCGAACCGACGCAGGCATCAGGCGCGTCACTCGATCTGAGCCAGGTCGTCGGACGCTGGGACGCGCTCGTCGAACGCGTTCGCGAGGCCGGCAAGCCGATGCTCGCCAGCGCGCTCGAGCACGCGTCGCCCGTCGCCGTGACAGCGAACGGTCTGGTCACGATCGAGCTCGACGAGGCGAATGACATCTTCGCTCACTCGATCACGTCGGCGCGCACCGAGCTGGCCGGCATTCTCCGCGAGTGGTTTGCCGGCGTAGACCGCGTCGAGCTTCGGCGAGACGAAAGTGCGCCCGCCGCGCCGCCGAAGCGCCTGACCGACGAAGACCTGCGGGCTCAGCGCATCGCCGCCTTGAGGAAGCGCGATCCGGTGTTGAGCGCCGCGATCGACGCGCTGGATCTGGACGTCGCCGATTAGCGCTGCGCGGAGCGGCGGTGCGTTGCTTCACGCCCATCGCCCACCGCCCATCGCCCAACTAACTTTCCCGCATGCCAGATTTCATGAAAATCCTGCAACAAGCGCAGGAGATGCAGGGCAAGTTCCAGAAGATTCAGGAAGAGCTCGAGCAGATCACCGTGAGCGGATCGGCCGGCGGCGGCATGGTCACCGCCGACGTCACCGGCACGGGCAAGATCAAGAAGATCAAGCTCGATGCGAGCGTCGTGAATCCGGCCGACATCGAGATGCTCGAGGACCTGCTGGTCGTCGCCGTGTCCGACGCGCAGCAGAAGGCCCAGACCGCCGCGCAGGAGCAGATGGGCAAACTCACCGGCGGGTTGAATCTCCCATTCAAACTGCCGTTTTGATCTTGACCATGGTTGCTCGCCGCGGCGCTGCGCATCGCTCGCGCCTTCGCTCGCGCCTTCGCTCGCAATTCGGCATGTCACGGCGCAGTTGATGTCCGCGATCGATGATCTCGCCACCGAGTTGTCGCGGCTACCGGGCATCGGCCGGAAGACGGCGCTTCGACTCACGTATCACTTGCTGCGCCAGCCGACGGACCAGAGCAAGCGACTCGCGCAGGCGCTCCTCACACTCGGCGAACGCATTCGGCCGTGCACGCGTTGCTTCAATCTCACCGAAGACGAGCTGTGCGCGATCTGCCGCGATCCGCGCCGCGACGACACGACCATCTGCGTCGTCGAGCAGGCATCCGACATCGGCGCCATCGAACGGGCCGGCGAGTTCCGTGGTTCATACCACGTGCTGGGCGGACGGCTTTCGCCGCTCGACGGCGTCGGGCCCGACGACCTCACGGTGAACGCATTGCTCGAGCGCGTGAATTCCGGCGACGTTCGTGAGGTGATCATCGCGACCAATCCAAGCCTCGAAGGCGAGGCCACAGCGCTTTTCGTTCAGGGGCAACTCGCGCCGCGCGGCGTGACCGTGTCGCGCATCGCCCGCGGTCTGCCGGTCGGCGGTGACCTCGAGTATGCCGACGGCGTCACGATCGCCCAGGCGCTGGCGGCACGGAGGGCAATGTGAGCGGCCGCCGCGTAGCCACGGCGTCTGCCGCCGTGACCGCCGGCTTCCTTGGCGGTCTAGTATTAGGGGCCGTGGTCTGGAGCACACAGATTCGCCGCTCCCGTCGTGAACTGTTCAGTCCTCGTCCGCTCAAGCGTCTGGCCGCACTCGGCCACCTGGCGGGTCAACCGGGGCTCGACAGCGCGCGTATACTCACGGACTATCTCGGCTGGGAACGCGAGCCCGCGTTGAGACGCCGGGCCGAGCGCCTCCTGCGCCGGATGCAGGCGAGGTTGGACGCTCACGGCCTGTAGCAGCCAGTAGCACGTCAGCGAGAACTTCGGGCACAAGGACACGCGATGCCGGTTGGTGCAGCAAGTTGGTCGTTCACCGAAGATGATTTTGGCGCGATCACGAGCGCGTTGGAGCGATTTCTCGCCGACTCCAACGCGCGCTCGGCGTTGCTCGTCGATCGCACCGGGCAGCTCGTCGCGACGGTCGGGGAGCGGCCGAACTTCGACCCCACGGCATTCGCCACGCTGACCGCCGCCGACTTCAGCGCCAACGACCAGCTGGCGAAACTCATCGGCGAGAATGATTTCCAATCGCTCTTTCACCAGGGCGAAAAGGAGTCGATGTACCTCGCCGACATCGCGCGGCGCGTGATTCTCGTCGTGCTGTTCGACAATCGCACGACGCTCGGACTCGTCCGTCTCAAGATGAAGGCCATCGTCACGGAGCTGACGCAGCTCTTCGACAAGGTGTTCGCGCGCGCGAAGACGGACACCCATCCCAATGTTCTCGCCGGCGCGGACGACGAGATCGACAAGCTGTTTCAGTAGAGGATCACAGCCATGTCGATGATCAACTACGCGTCACGCGAGATCAACTGCAAGATCGTGTATTACGGTCCGGGCCTGGGCGGCAAGACGACGAACCTCGAGCACGTCTACGGCAAAGTCACGCCCGACACGCGCGGCAAGCTCATCTCGCTCGCGACGGAGACCGAACGCACGCTGTTTTTCGATTTCCTGCCGGTCGATCTCGGAACGATTCGCGGCTTCAAGACCCGATTCCATCTCTATACCGTGCCGGGCCAGGTCTACTACAACGCCAGCCGCAAGCTCATTCTCAAGGGTGTGGACGGCATCGTCTTCGTCGGCGATTCGCAGATCGAGCGCATGGAAGCGAATCAGGAAGCCATGCAGAATCTGTATGACAACATGGCGGAATACGGCTACGACCTGACGAAGATGCCCTTCATCATCCAGTACAACAAACGCGATCTGCCGAACGCGTCGCCGATCAAGGATCTGCAGGCGGCGCTGAACCCCGGCTGGGAAGTGACCGATCCCGCGCGCATGCGTGCGACCGCCGATCCCTATCATGCGGGCGAGAGTCTCGTCGAGCAGCTCGAGTCCGGGGAGTGGATCGAACGCGCGCCGTATTTCGAAGCCGTCGCTGTCAGCGGCGAGGGTGTGTTCGACACGCTCAAAGCCGTCAGCAAATTGGTGCTCAAGTCGCTCGCTTGAGGTAGCTTGTCACCCTGAGCGACCCTGAGCAACGCACAGGGAATCGAAGAATCCCTACGGCCGGCGGATGAATCTTCCGAACGCACTGACAATCGCCCGCATCGTCGCGACGCCGGCTATCGCGATTCTGCCGTTCTCCAACTCATCGGGGCTCAGGCTGTGCGCGTTCGTGTTGTTCGTGCTCGCGGCGATCACCGATTACATCGACGGCTATCTCGCTCGCTCGCGCAAGGAAGAAACGGACCTCGGCCGGCTGCTCGATCCGTTCGCCGACAAGGCGCTGCTCGTCGGGACGTTGATCGCGATGTACCTGCTCGCGCCGCGCTTTCCCTTCATCACACCGATCGGGCCGATCGCGCTGCCCCTCTGGATCGTGATCGTGGTGCTGGGCCGCGAGGTATTCATGACCGTGTATCGCCAGGCGGCGGCGCGGCGCGGCGTGGTGATCTCCGCGATCGGTCCCGCCAAATGGAAGACCGGTCTCCAGCTCTTCTGGCAAGGCTCGGCGTACTGCTGGTTCTGGGCGACGACGCTGGCCGCGGAGCGGCACTGGGAGAATCAGTCGGCATGGCGCGCGTTCGCGATGTTCAACGGGACCGTCGGCACACTCGTGATGTGCGGCGCGGTGTTCCTCACGATCTACTCGCTCGTGATCTATCTGCGTGATTTCCGTGGTGTGTTCGCGACGGGAAATCACAGATCGTGAACCGCGGAATTCCGAGCGGAGGTGCGAAGCGCCGCAGTGAGGAACAATCTCGGTGATAACGGCCGTTGAATTAGTAACAATCGGTGACGAATTGCTGCTCGGCTTCACCGTAGACACCAACGGCGCGCATGCGGCCCGCGAGCTGGCAACCATTGGATTGCGCATCGCACAGCGTACCTCAGTCGGCGACGATGCCGCCGACATCGCGCGCGCCGTTCGCGACGCGCTCGATCGCACCGGCGCCGTGATCACGACGGGCGGCCTCGGGCCCACGTCCGACGATCTCACCAAGCCGTCGATCGCCGCGATCTTCGGCCGCGCCATGCATCTCGACGAAGCGCACGTTGCGTGGATGGAAGAGCGCTGGCGCAAACGCTTCAACGCGCCGCTGCCGGCGTCGAATCGAAATCAGGCGATGATCCCCGACGGCGCCGTGAAGCTCACCAACAATCACGGCTCCGCGCCTGGCATTTGGCTCGAGGACGATCGCGGCCGGTGGGTCGCCATGCTGCCCGGCGTGCCGCGTGAGATGCGCGGCATGCTCGCCGACACGATCGTCCCGCGCCTGCGCGAGCGATACACGACCGGTACCGTCGTTCGGTCCCTCACCCTGCGCACGACCGGCATCGGTGAATCGCTGCTCGCCGATCGCATCGAGGCCATGGACGGCGGACCGCTCGCGGGCGTCTCGCTCGCGTATCTGCCGTCGATCGCCGGCGTCGACCTTCGTCTGACGGTGCGCGATCTGCCCGCCGACCGCGCGGATGCAACCCTCGAGACCGCGGCCTCACGACTTCGGTCCCACGTCGGCGACGCGATCTACGGCGAAGACGACGCCGATCTCGCGGCCATCGTGCTCGAGATGCTCCGACGCCGAGGCCTCACGCTCGCTGTCGCCGAGAGTTGCACGGGCGGCCTGCTCGGCGCGCGGTTGACGGCGATTCCCGGCTCGAGCGACGTCGTCCGCGGTGGCGTGATCGCGTATCACAACGACATCAAGCGCGACCTGCTCGGTGTCGAAGACTCGGTACTGCGCGAGCACGGCGCCGTGAGTGAAGAAGTCGTGCGACACATGGCGACGGCCGCGCGCGCCGTGGCGAAGGCGAACGTCGGTTTGGGTATCACCGGCGTCGCCGGTCCGGGTGGCGGCACGCCGGAGAAGCCCGTCGGCACCGTGTGGATCGGCGCGGACGTCGAGGGCACCGTGACGGCGAAGCAATTGAACCTTTGGGGCGATCGCGATGAGATTCGCCAGCGCTCGGCGCAGTGGACCATGGAACTGCTGCGGCGGCAATTGGCGCCGTGAGCGGCGATCCCGGCGCTTGCCGCCCGGCTCTTTCAGTTGCGGGCGCGTTGAAAACGGCGCTGCCGTTCAGGCAGAGATCGGGTGGTCTAGCCGTTGCACCGTAAGGCCGTAGCGGCAACCTTTCTATCCCTATGGAACCACGCGAAAACGACGATTTCGATCCAGGCGCCGCCGACGGCGGCCCGAGTAGCGAAGACACCTTCGAGCGCGGGGCGGGCAGCAGCGGCGTCAACGCCGAGGACGACCTCGGCATTGGCTCGTCGTCGGCCGATCGGCGCTTCGCCGAGATGCAGGACAAGTATCTCCGGCTCGCCGCCGAGTACGACAACTTCCGCAAGCGCACGGCGCGCGAGCGGGCGGATTTGTCGGCCCGTGCACAGGCCGATCTCGTACGCCAGCTGCTCGATGGGCTCGACGATCTCGCGCGCTTCGCGCACATCGATCCGGCGACGACCGATGCGACGACGCTGCATCAGGGTGTCGACATGGTCGAGAAGAAGCTGCAGAAGGCACTCACGAGCGCGGGGATGGAATTGGTTGACCCAGTCAACCAATCGTTCGATCCACAGACTTCGGAGGCGGTGGCGACGGAGCCCGCGCTCTCACCCGAGGACGACCACGTCGTCTCTCGCGTGTACCAGGTCGGCTACCGATTCAACGGGCAGCTCCTTCGTCCCGCACGCGTCGTCGTGAAGCAGTGGAACGGCTGACCACGTAGTGAGGGGGTGAATTCGAAATTCCGAGCGCACGTGCGCAGCGCCGGAGCGAGGAACAATCTTTAGCCACGATATGGCCCAGACGAAGGATTACTACACCGTCATCGGAGTTCCGGCGTCGGCGACGCAGGACGAGATCAAGAAGGCGTATCGGAAGCTCGCCGCGAAGCATCACCCGGACAAAAACCCGAACGATCCCAAGGCCGCCGAGCGCTTCAAGGAGATCTCGGAGGCGTATCAGGTCCTGGGCGATGCTGACAAGCGCAAACAATACGACCAGATGCGCCAACTCGGTGCGTTCGGTGGCTTCGGTGGTGGCGCCGGCGCTCGTCGTCCGCAGGGTGGCCCCGCTGGCGCGCCGTTCGGCGGCGCGCCGGGTGGACCCGGCGGCGCCAGTTTCCACTTCGAGGATCTTGGCGATGTCGGACTGGGTGGATTGGGCGACCTATTCAGCTCGATGTTCGGCGGCGGTGGGCGCGGTGGCGCGCGTGCGCGCGGTCCCGAACGCGGCGCCGACGTCGAAGCGCAGCTTCAGGTGCCGTTTCGCGTGGCGGCGATGGGCGGCAAGGTGCCGATCGAGCTCGAGGTCAACGAGGAATGCGCGACGTGTCATGGCAGCGGCGCGGCCGCCGGCGCGAAGATTCAGACGTGCCCCGAGTGTCAGGGCCGCGGCACGATTTCGTTTGGTCAGGGCGGATTCGCCGTACAGCGCCCGTGCCCGATGTGTCTGGGCAAAGGGACGATTCCGAGCGAGAAGTGTCCGTCGTGCGGCGGCGCGGGCGAAGTTCGTGTTCGCAAAAAGATGATGATCACGGTTCCGGCGGGCGTGGACACCGGTACGAAGATTCGGCTGAAAGGACAGGGCGGACGCGGCACGCACAACGGGCCGGCGGGCGATCTGCTGATCACGTTTCAGGTCGAGACGGATCGGTTCTTCCGGCGCGAAGGGCTCGACGTCGTCGCGCCGGTGAAGATCAACATCGCGCAGGCGACGTTGGGCTCGAAGATCAGCGTGAAGACGCTCGACGGAAAGAAAGTCACGATTCGAATTCCGCCCGGTACGCCGAGTGGAAAGCGGCTTCGCGTTCCCGGGCAGGGAATCAAGAAAGACGATCGCACCGGCGATTTGATCGTCGAAGTACAGGTCGACGTGCCGGACAAGCTCACGGAAGAGCAGGAAAAGGCGATGCGCGAGTTCGCGGAGGCGAGTGGGCTGAAGTATTAGCGATGGGCGTTGGGCGCTGGGCGCTGGGCGTCAGCGGCTCGTTCGAAGCGTGATGTCCTTGAGCGAATCCGGCAACGGCGACAGCTCGGCGGCGCCGGCGGGGAAGCCGTTTGACTTTAGTAGATACGCGATGACGTCGGTAACCAGCTCGCGCTTGTAGATGCCGATGCTGTCGGAGGGCATCGTCGTCAGGATGCGCGTCTGGAGATCGCTCAACGGCGTTCCATTCCAGTTTCCTAAAAACGCGCCGCCGGACAGCGGCGGCGACTGATCGCCGCCGCTCAACGACGCGCCGTGGCAGCGGGCGCATGACCTGGCGTACGCCGTCTCGCCGCGCGCCGCCTGATTCATCGTGTACACGCTGTCCCACACGGTGCGCGTCGTCGAATGTGGCGAGCGCGAATGCGACGCGGCGAGCGCCGCGGCCATTGGAAGGATCGCAAGCGGCATCACGAAACGCAGTCGCGGCATCAGCGTGGTCCCGCCGGCAGACGCAGCGCGACATACTCGCCGGAAAAGGGTCCGCCGCTCACCGCGACGACGATGTATTGCGTTCCGCCGACGGCATACGTCATCGGTGACGCGCTCACGGGTGCGGGCAGGAGCACCGATCCGACTTCCGCGCCCGTCGCCTTGTCGTACGCGCGCAGCATGGCTCCGCGCGTCCGGCCCGGCGGCGCGGTCACCTGCGCATCGCCCGCGATGACCAGCGTCTTGGTCACGAGCGTGCCCACCGTGAAACCCGCTTGGCCGGTGCGCGGAATGGCGAGGCCTTTGAGCGCGTCGCTATTGCGAACGGCATCCGGCGTCTCGCCGTGCGGCACTTGCCATTTGATGTCGCCGCGATCGAGATCGATAGCCGTCATCGTTCCGTACGGCGGCTTGAACAGTGGTAATCCCTGCACGGACAAGCCACCGCCGAGCGCGCGACCGCCTGGTGCGGCGCTCCCCGCGATCCAGTCCATGTCCGAACGATCCTTCATTGGCTGCACGAGTCCGAGCACCACGGCCGCGGCGTTCGACGACGCGACGTAGAACGTGTGCGTCTCGGGATCGAAGGCGCCGCCTGGCCAGTTCGATCCGCCATTCGTCGGTCCGCGCGCGAGCGTGCCGAACGGGCCGTCGGCTTTGCTCGCGACGGGCGGCGTGAAGATGGGCCCGAGCTTGTAGTGCGACGCGATCGCGGTGGCCTGCGCGCGCAACTCGGGTGTGAAGTCGATCAGATCGTCGACGGACGTGCCGTTTCTGGCATACGCGGCGGGCTTGGTCGGAATGGGCTGGGTGGGCGAGTACCATTCGCCGGGCACGTCGCCCTTCTCGACCGGTTTCTCCCCGATCGGCCAGACGGGTTTGCCCGTGACGCGATCGAAGACGTAGAGAATGCCTTGCTTGGTTGGCTCGGCCACCGCTTTCACCAGGCGCCCGCCGACGCGAATGTCGGCGAGAATGGGCGCGGCGGGCAGATCGAAGTCCCAGATCGGATGATGCACAATTTGATAATGCCACTTCTTTAAACCCGTGCGAAGATCGAGGCAGACGAGGCTCTCGCCATACAGGTTGTTTCCCGGACGATGCCCGCCGTAGTAGTCGCCGGTCGGCGACTCGACCGGCAGGTAGACCAGGCCGAGCTCCTCGTCGACGGTCACCTGCGACCAGACGCCGGTATTGCCGGTGTACTCGGCGGACCCGTTCAGCCACGTGTCGTACCCCGGCTCGCCCTTTTGCGGAATCGTGTGAAAGGTCCAGAGCCGCTTGCCGGTGCGCACGTCGAAGCCGCGAATGTAGCCTTTATTGTTCTTGAAACTCCTGGGCGCGGTGCCTTCCCTGAAGGCCGCCCCGATCACGACGACGTCGCCGCCGACCACGGGCGCCCCCTGAAACCCGATCTCCCCCGTGATGAGATCTGGCATGATCGTCTGGTCGGCGTCCGTCTTGAGATCCACGGCGCCGTTGTCGCCAAATCCCCGAATCACGGCTCCGGTTTTCGCGTCGAGGGCGATCAACCGATAGCCGGGCGTGACGTAGAGAATTCGCTCGGCGCGTCCGTCGGTCCAGTACGCGAGCCCGCGGCCGGACAGCTGGCGCGGCGCGGCGGCGCCGCGTGCGCCTTCGTCTTCGCGATGGATCCATTTCACGGCCCCGGTCGCCGCGTCGAGCGACACCACCGCACGGCCCGTCCCGCCTGTCGCGTACAGCACCCCACCGATTACCAGCGGTGTCCCTTCGAGCTTGTACTCGGGACGCGTGCCGAGGGAATCGGTCTTGAACCGCCACGCGATCTCGAGCGATCCGAAGTTCGCCTCGGAGATTTGATCGAGCGGCGAATATCGCGTTCCACGCGTGTCGCCGGCATAGCTCGGCCAATCGCCGTGCGCGGTGGTGAATGGAGCGTGCGACGCTTGCGCGCCAGACGCACTGGCGATCGTCGCGAGAAACAGAACCGACTTGCGCACCGAGGAGAGTCTCCGAAAAGCGGGCGCGATATGATGGCCTCCCGCCGCGTCCTCGGGAAGATCGGCGGCCACGGGCGCCCTTGCCCCCGGAGACGCGAACGGCGCAAGTTCTTGGTCAACCCGACGCCTGTTCGGAGGTTGGATGCGTTTTGCCGCGGTCCTGTCCTTCGCGTTCACCGTCTCTTGCACCGCCGCGCTCGCCGCGCAGACACCCCTCGCGCCGGTCGCGCCGTCCGGGCAAACGGCGACGCCGGCCTTCGAGGGTTGGTATCGCAACGCTGACGGCACCTACAGCCTTTCGTTCGGCTACTTCAACCGCAATACGAACGAGGTGCTGAACATCCCGGTGGGTCCGGAGAACTTCATCTCGCCGGGCGAGGCGAATCAGGGACAGCCGACGTACTTCTATCCGCGGCGTCACTGGGGTGTGTTCGCGGTGCGTGTCCCGGCGGACTTCGGCGACAAGCAAAAAGTGGTGTGGACGTTGAAGGTGCGCGGCAAGACGTTCTCGATTCCCGGCAGCTTGCGAGAAGAGTGGCAGATCGACGCCCTCGAAGGCGAGGCTGGCTCCAACAACACGCCGCCGGTGTTGACGTTCGGCGAAGGTGGCGCCGAGGCGCGCGGGCCTGGCGGCAGCACGGCGGAGCGAACGGCGAGCGTGGGGAAGCCGATTTCGATCGGCGTCGTCGCGAAGGATGACGGCGCCGGCACGACGGCGCGCGGCGGTTCGCCCGTCGTGCTCACCTGGTTCACGCATCAGGGTCCGGCCGCGGTGACATTCGGAACGCCCGTGGCGCGTCTGACGCCGAAGGGCGGTACCACGAGTACCACGGCCACGTTCAGCCGGCCGGGCGACTATATCATCCGCGTGCGCGCCAATGACTCCGACGTCGCGACGGCGGGGCACGCGCAGTGTTGCTGGACGAACGCGTTCGTCAACGTGAGGGTGACTCCATGAAACGCTACGTACGCTTCGTCACGAGTGTCGCCGGCATCGCGGTCGTCGCGATAGTCGTTCCGTTGGCGGTGTATCGTCCGACGCCGGCCGCGGCGCGCACGCACCGGGTCGTCACCTACGCCAAGGACGTGGCCCCGATCCTCCAGCAGAAGTGCCAGGAATGTCATCAGCCCGGGTCGATCGCGCCGATGCCGCTCCTGACGTACGACGATGCGGCCGAATACGGGCCGCAGATCAGGCAGAAGGTGGCCAACCGCTTGATGCCGCCCTGGCACATCGATAAGAGTGTTGGTATTCAAGAATTCAAAAACGACCGCAGCCTGACCGACGACCAGATCGCGACGATCGTGAACTGGGTGGACGACAGCATGCCGCGCGGCAACCCGGCCGACGAGCCGCCGCCGCGGCACTTCGCCGATCCCAATCGCTGGCAACTGGCCGACCGCCTCGGCACCCAGCCCGATCTGGTCATCCGCTCCACCCCGTACACGCTCGCCGCGCACACCCAGGACAAGTGGTATCGCCCGACCGTCGAAACCGGCGTTACCGAACCGCGCTGGGTGCGGGCGATCGAGGTCAAGCCCGTTCATCCGCAGGATCGCAAGGTCGTCCATCACGTGCTCGCCTACCTGCTCCAGGACGAGCCGCAGGTGACCGGCCTCGCCAGCACGGCGCACGACCATCAGGCGAACGCCGGGCTGTTCATGGAATGGGCTGTCGGCAAAACGGGGCAGGTCTACGCACCGGACGCTGGGAAGTTGATGCTCCCGGGCTCGCGTATTCGTTGGGAGGTCCACTATCACGCGAACGGTCAGGAATTCAAGGACAGCCAGGTCGAGCTGGCCGTGTACTTCTACCCCAAAGGCTTCGTGCCGAAGCATCGCACCGTGCTCACGATGTTCAACGTCGCGCGCGAGTCCGAGCTCGACATTCCGCCCAATGAGAAAACTGTAACGCAGAACTTCTACGTGCTGCAGGCCCCCGCGCGGCTCGAGAACTTCCAGCCGCACATGCACATGCGCGGCACCGCGATGTCGCTCGAGGCCATCTACCCGGACGGCCGGAAGGAAGTCCTGAGCGCGGTGAAGAACTTTCAATGGAATTGGCACGTCAACTACATCTACGCCGACGACGCGGCGCCGCTGCTGCCGAAGGGAACGACCCTCGCGTTCACGGCGTGGCACGACAACACGGCGAGCAACCCCAATAACCCCGACCCGAATCAGTGGGTGGGGTGGGGTGATCGTACCGTCGACGAGATGGCGCACAACTGGATCGACGTCACCTATCTCGAACAGGCCGAGTTCGACTCGCTCGTCGCGGCGCGCAAGTCGCGTGTGGCGGCCGATCGAGTACAGCCGCGATAGCGTCGCGCGGCGTTACGCCGCGTTACGCCGCATTGCGTCGCGTTACCTCGTGTTACGCCGCGCGCACCGGCAGCGGCGACCGCTGGCCGCTGGCGCGCTCGATGAATCCGCCGCCCAGCACGCGCTCCCCGTCGTAGATCACGAGCGACTGGCCGGGCGTGATCGCGGCGACCGGCTCGTCGAGCGCCAGCTCGATTTCATCATTCTCTAAACGAATGACCTCGGCGCGCGCCGGCGGGGCGCGATGCCGCACCTGGATCTCGACGTGCGCGCCGACCGGAGGTGTGTCGACGAGCCAGTTGACCTCGCGCGCCACGACACCGCGCCCGAGCAACTCCTCGCGCGGGCCGATGACGACGGCGCGGTCGTCGGGGCGAATGGCGACCACGAACATCGGTTCGCGGAACCCACCGGGCAGGCCGCGCCGCTGGCCGATCGTGAAGCGCGCGTAACCCTGGTGTTCGCCGACGATTGTGCCGTTCGCGAGCACGAATGTGCCTGGCGCGAGCGCCGGCGCATCCGCGCCGAGCCGCTGGCGAATGATCTTGGTGTGATCACCATCCGGCACGAAGCAAATGTCCTGGCTCTCCGCCTTCTCGGCGATCACTTCGAGCCCGAGCCGGTGCGCCACAGCGCGCGTCTCGGCCTTGGTCTGCGCGCCGACCGGCAGCAGCATGCGGCGCAGCACGCCGCGGTCGATGCCCCACAGGAAGTACGTCTGATCCTTTCCGTGATCGACGCCGCGATACAGCTCGCCGTCGATCGTGCGCGCGTAATGGCCGGTGGCGATCCATGGCGCGTCGATTGCATCCGCCTTCAGTAAGAGATCTCTAAACTTCGTGAAGGTGTTGCAGCGGACGCAGGGGATGGGCGTGCGGCCGCTCGCGTACTCCTGCACGAAATTGTCGACGACGTCGCGGCCGAAAGCGCTCTCGAGATTCAGCACGTAGTGCGGAACGCCGAGCTGCTGGCACACGCGGCGCGCGTCGTTCACCGAGTCGAGGGAGCAGCAGGGCCGATCGGGCAGATCGCCGTCGTGGCAGAAGAGCTTCATCGTCGCGCCGACGACGTCGTACCCCTGCTCGACGAGCATCGCCGCGGCGACCGATGAGTCGACGCCGCCGGACATCGCGACGAGCACCCGCTCCTTCGTGCCGCTCATCTCGCCGTGCTCAGTCCGCGGCGTGCGCGTTGGCGTTCGTCATGCCGCGCGCCTTCTGCACGAGCGCGGGAAATACCTCTGCCACGCGCTCGATGCAGCCGTTGGTCGTCAGACAGCCGATGCTCATGCGAATCGCCGACGACGCGAGCTCTGGGGCGACGCCGATCGCGCTCAGCACGTGCGACGGCGATACGCTCCCGCTCTGACAGGCTGAACCCGCCGAGCAGCCGATGCCGCGCAGGTCGAGGGCCATGAGCATCGACTCGCTGTCCGTGCCTGGTACCGACACGTTCAGGATATGCGGCGCACGGTGCGGTGCGCCGCGACCGTGAATCACGGCGTCGGGAACACGCGCGAGGATCGCCTGCTCGAGCGTCGTGCGCATGGACTCGAGCTTTTTCCATTCCTCTTCACGCTCGGCCACCGCGAGCTCCGCGGCGCGCGCGAATCCGATCACGAACGCGACATTCTCGGTGCCCGGACGACGACCGCGATCCTGTGCGCCACCATGGAACAGCGGCTCGATTACGGTACCGCGCCGAATGAAGACGGCGCCGACGCCCTTGGGCGCGCCAATCTTGTGGCCGGAGACCGAGAGCACGTCGACAGGGGCCTTCTTGACGTCGATGGCGATTTTCCCGAACGCCTGCACGGCGTCGGTGTGAAACAGGGCACCGGCGCTCTTCGCGTGGGCCGCGAGCTCGGCGATCGGCTGAATGGTCCCGATCTCGTTGTTCACCCACATCACGGATGCGATCACCGTGTCATCGCGAAGCGCGTCGCGGAATACATCGACGTCCACGACGCCGTCGCGTGTCACGGGGGCAACGCGCTCGACGCCGCCTTCGTGCGCGACCTGATGAGCGGAGGCGAGCACGGCCTTGTGTTCGATCGGCGAAGTGACGACGGCTTCGCGTCCGGGCCGGCGCAGCGCACGCCAGGCGCCGAGAATGGCGATGTTATCGGCTTCGGTCCCGCCGGATGTGAAGCAGATCTCGTCTGCCGTGGCGCCAAAGCAGTGGGCCACGCGCTCGCGGGCCTCGTCGAGCGCCGTCCGAGCGTCGCGGCCCCAGCGGTGCATGCTGGACGGGTTCCCGAAGCGCGGCCCGAAGAACGGCATCATCGCCTCGAGGACCTCGGGTCGCACCGGCGTCGTGGCGGCGTGATCCAAGTAGATGGGGGCGCTGGACATAGCGTGAAATATAAGGTCTACGCGCGCTTGTGCCCGAAGAACTTGCTCCTGACCTCCCAGAGCGTGGGAAAGAACTTCTGGTCGATGGTTCGCATGAGGTAGCGCGATCCGAGCGTTCCGCCGGTGCCCCCCGTCTGCGGTCCGATCACCCGCTCCACGAGCTGCACGTGCTTGAATCGCCACTGCCCGAACTGCTGCTCGTACTCGAGCAATTGCTCGGCGACGAAGAAGAGGAGGCTCGGTCCGGGACCGAGATAGAGGTCCTCCATCTTCACGTTCGCTGAGCTCAGCAGGCGCAGAAAGAGATCCTGGAGCGTCGGTCGGTCGAGCCAGCGGCGCACCAATTCCGGAATGTCGCCATGTTCCTCGAGCGCGCGCATGAAGTGCTCGTCGCGCAAGCCGGACGCCGCTTCGATCGCGCGGAATTGCACGCTTTGCGATCCGCTCGAGCTGCCGAGGTAGGTGCGGAATTGCGCGAAGTGCTGGGGCGGCAGCGTCTCGAGGGACGAGAGTTGCGATGACACGATGCGCATGAGCGCGTTGATGCGCTGCAGCCGCCACAGCGCTTGCCCGGCATCGTTGCGCTCGAGCGATGCGACGAGTCCCTCCAGGTCGTGAAGGATCGCCTTGAACCACAGCTCGCTGGCCTGATGCACGACGATGAACAGCAGCTCGTCGGGATGCTCCGGCTCGGACTGCGGCCGCTGCAACGACAGCAGCTCATCGAGCGCGAGATATGACCCGTAGGTGATGTCGTTTGTCTCGCCGCTCAAAAGGTCGCGACCTCCATGGCGACGACGTCGTCCACCTCCACCAGCTCGGTGGTGTAGAACGGCTCGCCATATTGTTTTCTAATGAGCGTTCCGTAATAGGCCGCGTGATGGCGCACGATGTCCTCGAGCGGCTCGCCGTTCGGGTAGACCTCGCCGGCCTGGATCGCGCCCTCGAACTGGGATGCGTAGCAGCGGATCGCGGCCAGCTTGGCGTCGAAGTCGGCGGAAATGTCCACCACGAAGCTCGGGCGGATGAAATCCTGGCGATACGTGAGGCAGTGCAGAATCTTCACCGGGCGATGCTTCGGCACGTCCGGCGCAACTTTCGCCAGACCGGATACGAAGCATGCGTCGCGGACGAGCTGCGCCGTGACGCGATGATCGGGATGCCGTCCTTCGAGCGCGGGCGCAATCACGACACGTGGCGCGAGCCGGCGAATGACGCGCGCCAGCGTCTCGCGTGTGCGCGGGTCGTTCAGGATGCCGGCGTCGGGCAGCTCCAGATTCTCGCGCACACTCACGCCAAGCGTTCGAGCCGCCTGGCCGGCTTCGGCGGCGCGAATCTCCGCGGTGCCGCGTGTGCCCATCTCGCCTTGCGTCAAGTCGAGAATGCCGGTGCGATGTCCCTGCCGTGCGGCCTTGGCGAGCGTGCCGCCGCAATTCAATTCTGCGTCGTCGCGGTGCGCGAAGATCGCCAACAGATCGACGGTCATGGGCGCAAATCTAACGTCGTCCGAGGTGGAGAACGACGTTTGTCATCCTGAGCGAAGCGAAGGATCTCATCCGCTCGGATGCACCCGATGTCAGGAAGGGGATGAGATCCTTTCGCGCTGCGCGCTCAGGATGACAGCACGAATGCTATTCGTGCCTGAGTGCGGCCACCGGATCGAGGCGCGCGGCTCGTATCGCGGGCAACATCCCGAACAAGACGCCCGTCACCGCGCTTGCGGCGAGCGACGACACGACCGACGACATCGGTGTCGAAGCGGGAATCGACGGCCATGCGGTGCGCACCAGGAGGGTCGTGAGCACTCCCAGCACGAGGCCGAGTGCCGCGCCGAAGCCGGTGAGCGTCACCGCCTCGACGAGAAACTGCCAGAGGATCGTTCCGCGCGTCGCGCCGAGCGCTTTGCGAACGCCGATCTCGCGCGTGCGCTCCGTGACCGAGATCATCATGATCGCGATGACACCCACGCCGCCGACGAGCAATCCCACCGACGAGAGTGCGATGCCGACGACGAAGAACGTGCCGAAGAGCTGATTGTAGGTGTCCATCAGCTTGTCCTGCGTCACGATCGCGAAGTTCGTCATGTCGGCCGGACGAAGGCCGCGCCGTCCGCGCAGGTACGCCGTCACGTCGTCCACGGCATCGTTGACGGCGACTCCGTCGCGGGGCTTCACGATGAGATTGTTGCCGCGCACCCAGAGATTCATTTTCCGGCGACCGGTCTCGAGCGGGACGATCGCCTTCGGCGAGTCACCGCCGCCCGCGGACGTGGGCGTTCCCATCGGGCTCGCCGTGTAGTGATACAGACCGATGACGGTGAACTGATGCCCGTCGATCGAGATGACCTTGTCGAGCGGGTCGGAGTCCCCGAACAGTGTCTGGGCGAGCTTGTCGTTCACGACAACGACGTTGGACGCATTCGTGTTCTCCATCTGCGTGAAGCTGCGGCCGGGGTAGATGTCTCCGCCGTCCACGTCCGTCCAATTCGCCGTGTAGTACTCGATGCCGGCGTTGAGTTCGCGATCTTTGTACTTGAACGCGCCGTTGCCGGCCACGTGCTGCGTGACGGCGTAGATCGACTCGAGCGCGTTGATGCCGATCGCTTCGCCGTCCGTGATCGCCGGGTTGCGGCGGTCGGGGCACGAATTCGGATCGCTGGGATCGCAGTTGCGGAATGCGCTGATCGGGCGGCGATAGACGAAGAATGACGTCGGTCCCGCCGCCGCGACGTCGCGGGCGAACGATTCGTTCACGCCGCGCACGACCGACGACAGCGCCACGACGACGAACACGCCGACCGCCACGCCCATGATCGTGAGCGCCGCGCGGCCTTTGTTCGAGCGAATCGCCTCGATCGCGATCGCCACGCCCTCGAGCGCGTTGGTGAATCTGGCGAACAGTCTCATGGCCGCGTCAGGTCTCTTGCCGGAGTGCTTCGATGGGATCGAGCAGCGACGCGCGCCGTGCGGGGTAGACGCCCGACACGATGCCGACGACCGTCCCAAGCAGCGTCGCGACCACGATCGACCAGGGCGCCACCGCCGCGGGCAGCGGTGTCTTGTACGCGATGAGCTTCGCGGCGGCGATGCCGAAGACGATGCCGATCATCGCGCCGACCGTGCTCAGTGTCGCCGACTCGATGAGGAACTGCCGGAGAATGTCCTTCCGCCGCGCGCCGAGCGATTTGCGGATGCCGATTTCGTGCGTGCGCTCTGCGACGGACACCAGCATGATGTTCATGATGACCATGCCGCCCACGATGAGGCTCACCCCCGGCAACGCCGCGCCGACGATGGTCATGATGCCGCGAATGCGTTCGAAGAACGCCAGCGCCGACTCCGACGTCTCCATGACGAAGTTGTCCGGTTGCGCGGGGCGCAGGTGGCGATGCGCGCGCAGCGCTTCGCGAACGCTCTCCATGACGTCGTTCATCATGATCGTACTCGACGACTGGACCAGCAGCCCGTCGATGTCGCCGCGCGGATTCGTGACGCGATGGAGCGGGGAATTGAACGGCGCGATCACCATCTGATCGAGCGATTGCCCGAACAAGGTACCCTGATGCGCGATGACGCCGATGACCTGATACGGAATTCCGGCCATGCGCAGCTCGCGGCCGACCGGGTTCAAATTCGGGAAAAAGAACTTGGCGGCTTCGTCGCCGATCACGACCACCGTCGAGCCGAGCTCGTACTCCTGCGGTGCGATGGCCCGGCCCGACGACATGTCATACTTCTTGATGAAGAAGTAGTCGCCGTCGACCGCATGCGCGTCGACGGACCGCGGCCGCATGTACGCGCTCGACGCCGTGACGCGCTCCTGGCTCTCCACCGCCCAGCGCGTACCACCCGGCAGCACGGAGCGCACGAACGCCACGTCCGCGGTGTACACGCGCGGACGGCGCTGCCATTCCATCCATTGTTCGCGCGTGGTGTTGTTGCCGAACCACGGATAGCGGCGCAGCGTGAACGTGTTCGCGCCCAGAAGGCGGCCCGCGAAATCGTCCTCCATGTAGCGCCCCATGCCTTCCACGATCGACACGACGGCGATCAGGAACATCACGCCGATCATCACGCCCGTGAGCGTGAAGAAGCTTTTGAGCTTCTGCACGCGAATCTGCGCCAGCGCCAGGCGAACCGCTTCGATTATCGGCATCGTGTCATCCCGAGCGAAGCGAGGGATCTGCTTTCACGGTCAGAAGGACGTCTATCTATCGGGACGCCAGATTCCTCGCCTGCGGCTCGGAACGACAGGCTATTCATACCGTAACGCGTCCACGGGATTGAGCCGCGCGGCGCGCACCGCCGGGATCATGCCGAACAACACACCGGTGAATGCGCTGGCCCCGAGTGCGGCGACGATCGCCATCGGCGGCACCTGCGCGGCGATCGGCGTGGTGCTGCGAATCAAATACGCCACGCTCGAGCCGAGAATCAGCCCCAGTGAGGCGCCAATGGCCGTGAGCGTCACCGCCTCGACGAGGAACTGCCACAAAATCAACGCGCGCGTTGCTCCGAGCGCCTTCCGTACGCCGATCTCGCTCGTGCGTTCGGTGACGGAGATCATCATGATCGCCACGACGCCAACGCCGCCGACCAGCAGGCCGATTGCCGAGAGCGTGATCATGACGAGGAAGAACACGCCAACGACCCGGTCGTAGATCTGCATGATCTTTTCAGGCGTCGACGTGAAGAAGTCATTCTGCTGCGTCGGACGCAGATGCCGCATGCTGCGCAGCGTGGTCAGGACGTCGTCCATCGCCTGGTCGCGCGGGTACCCGTCGCGCGGTTTGACGGTCACGTCCAACCACCAGGTGCTCACCGCCATGCGACGCTTGGCCGACTCGAACGGCATGTACAGCTTGCCCTTGCTGCCGTTGTCGAACGCGTTCACGAGCGGTTGATACACGCCGATCACGACGAACTCTTTGCCGTTGAGGCGCACCGGCTTGCCGACGGGATCTTCGCCGAGGAAAAGCTTCTCGACGATTTTCGGATTGACGAGAAGCACGTTGGCGCCCGCGTCGTTTTCGGTCGGCGTAAAATCTCGGCCCGAGGTCACGTCGCCGCCGTCCACGTCGATCCAGCCGGGCGAATAGGCGTCGATCGAGACGGATGGCAGCTCGCGATCCGCATACTTGATCGACGAGTTGCTGCTGATGTGCGTCGTGACACCCTGAATCGAAGGGAGCTCGGCGATCGCCTTCGCCTGCTCGACGGTAAGCGGCCGATTGTTGCGCCACGGACAGCTGTCGGCCGAGCCGTTGCAGCCGCCGTTGAGGTCAACGGGCCAGCGCGTGAGGAAGAACGTCGTCGGCCCCGCCGCCGCAATGCTTCGGCTCACCCCTTCGTTGATGCCGTGCACCGCGGCCGACATCACGGTCACGACGAACACGCCCACGGCGATGCCAAGGACGGTGAGACCGGTGCGCACCTTGTTGACGCGCATGGCGTCGAACGCGATGAGCACCCCCTCGAGGAGCGAATAGAGCTTGGCGCCGATGCGCATCGTCCTACTCCTGCCGCATGGCGAGAATGGGATCGAGCCGCGCCGCGATGCTCGCGGGATACGCACCCGATACGATGCCGACGCCCGCGCCGATGGCGACGCCGAGTACGATCGACCACGGTGCGACCGCGGCCGGCAGTGGCGACACGGCGGAGATCAGCTTCGCCAGGCCGATGCCCGCGCCGATGCCGATCAACGCGCCGAAGCAGCTCAGCGTCGCCGACTCGATCAGGAATTGCGCGAGGATGTCGCGCCGCCGCGCGCCGAGTGACTTCCGAATGCCGATCTCGCGCGTCCGCTGCGCCACTGCGACCAGCATGATGTTCATGATCACGATCGCGCTCACGATCAATCCCACCGCGGGCAATACCATGCCGGCGAGCACGAGGTATTTACGAATCGTGAACCACTGCGAGAGCGCGGTCTCGGAGCTCTCGAATACGAAATCGTCCGCTTCGCTGGGATGCAGGTGGTGGCGGCGGCGCATCACTTCGCGCACCGACTCCTCGAGCGGCTTGTATGCATCCGGCGTCGGCGACTGGATCACGACGCCGTAGAGACTGTTCCTCGCATGCGTCAGCCGCGACATCTCGGAGTGGAACGGCGCGATCACCTGACGGTCGAGCGAGAGGCCGAACACCGTCCCCTGCTTCTCCAGCACACCGATCACGGTGAACGGGAAGTGGTTGATGCGAATCTCCCGCCCGATCGGATCCAGATTGGGGAAATACCGCGACGCCACTTCGTCGCCGATCACGATCACCGGCGATTGCGCGACGTCGTCCTGCTCGGTGAACGCTCGGCCCTTGGTGATTCCCAGATCCTTGATCTTGAAGAATTCCGCGGTGGCCGCTTCGGCAAGGACTTGCGGACCGCCAACGAAGAACGCCGAACTGGCCTGCGCCCACACGAGATCGTGCATTGCCCAGCGCGCGTCAGGCGGCAGCGCGTCGCGCACCGCATAGCCGTCTTCGATCGTGATCTTTGGACGGCGCTGCCAGGCACGCCATTCATCCGCGGTGACATCGGTGTTGATGTCGGGATAGCGCCGCAGATTGAACGTGTTCACGCCAAGAAATTTTCCGGCGAAGTCGTCCTCGACGTACTTGCTCATCCCCTGCACGATCGACACGACGCCGATTAGAAACATCACGCTGATCACCACGCCGACGACCGTGAAGAAGCTCTTGAGCTTCTGCACGCGGATGGTTTGCCAGGCGATGGCGAGGGCTTGGAAGAGGGACATCGGGTGGGGCGTCGTGGCGTCGGGACGTATGGCCTTAAAAGCGGATGGGCGTGTGGCGATTCATCCGCTCACACGCCCATACGCCCAAAGCCCCGAGAAGTTACAGCGCGAGTCGGCTCGTGAACGCTTCGCGCCGCTCGTCGGTCGAGATGAGACCGTCGCGCAACACGACGATTCGCCGCGCATGCGCGGCGATGTCGGGTTCGTGCGTCACCATGACGACCGTCTGACCGGAGCTCGCGAGGGTCTCGAACACGCGCATGATTTCCTCGGATGTCTGCGAGTCGAGGTTACCGGTCGGTTCGTCGGCAAGCAGCATCGAGGGATTGTTGACCAGCGCGCGGGCGATCGCGACACGCTGGCGCTGGCCGCCCGACAACTCATTCGGCCGGTGATCCATGCGATTGTCGAGTTGTACCTTGGCCAATGCTTCCTTGGCGCGGCGCTTCCGCTCGTCGGAACTGACGCCGGCATACACCAGTGGAAGCTCCACGTTATGCAGGGCGGTGGCGCGGGGCAGGAGGTTGAACGTCTGGAAGACGAATCCGATCTCCTTGTTTCGCACGCGCGCCAGCGCGTCGTCGGACATCTTCGATACTTCCTGGCCGTTCAGCCAGTACTCGCCCGCGTTTGGCGTATCGAGACAGCCGACGATGTTCATCAGCGTCGACTTGCCCGAGCCGGACGGGCCCATGATCGCGACGTATTCGTTTCGGGCGATCGCGAGATCGACGCCGCGCAACGCGCGCACGATTTCGCCGCCCATGTCGTACTCACGCTTGATGCCGCGCGTCACGATGACCCACTTGGGATCAGGCGCGGCGCCCGGCTGACTCACTACCACCTGCCGCTCGGCGGTCATGCCGAGCGGAGCTTCTACAGTGTCATGACTCACGACTTGCTCCCCGTGGTACCGCTGGTGGGCTTCTTCGCGTCGACCTTCTGTTCGCGCACGAGCGCGCCGTCCTTCAGTTCGCGAATCGCCTGGTAGGTGCCGGCGACGATCTTCTCGCCGTCCTTGAGGCCGCTCAGGATCTCAAAGTGCTTCTCGCCGGCGATCCCTACTTTTACGGGCCGGAAGGTCACTTTGTTGTCAGCCCCCACCACGAAGACCCCCTCCACGTCCTTCTTGCCGATGTCCTTGGCGGGCTTGGCCTTGCCAAGACCCACCGCGGTATCACCCTTGTTGAGCGTCTCGTTCTCGCGCACCGTCAGGGCGATGATCGGCACCGACAGCACGTTCTTGCGCTGGTCCGTGATCACCTTGGCCGTGGCCGAGAAGTCGGGCCGCGTGTCGGGCGGCGCGTTGAGGAGCTGAATCGTCACTTCGTAGTCGACCGCCTGATCGGTCGACGTCGAGGCGGCGTTCTTCACCGAGCTGTTCGAGATCTTGGTGACCTTGCCGATGAACGTGGTGTCGGGAAAGGCGTCGACCTGCACCTGCGCCGAATCGCCGATCTTGATGCGCGCCACGTCCGTCTCATCGACCTTGACGCGCGTCTCGAGCATGGACATGTCGCTGATCGTCAGCAGCGTCGCCGCGTCCTTGTTGAAGGTGCCCGGAACCGCGGTCTCGCCCTGCTCCACGACGAGACGGGTCACGCGACCCGACATCGGCGCATAAATCGTCGTCTTGGACAGCGCGCTCTTCGCGTCGTTGAGCGACGCAACGGCCTGATCGACCGCGTGCTTGGCCGCGTCGACCACCGCCACGTTCACGTCGACCGCCGTCCGGAGCTGCTCGAGCGACTCATCCGAGATGAGCTGTGCGTTCTTTTTCTTGATCTCGGCCGACCGGTCGTACGTCTTCTTCGACTGATCGAGATTCGCGTTCGCCTGCGCCAGCTGCGCACGGCTCGACGCCACGGCCGCTTCGGCGTGCTGCACGTTCGCCTGCGGCTGTTCCTGATCGATCTGCAGCAGGAATTGGCCGGCCGTGACCATCTGGCCTTCCTTTACCGCCAGCTTGGTGATCTTGCCGCTGACATCGGAGGCGACGTCGACTTTGGTGTGTGGACTGATCTGCCCGCTCGCCGTGACCGACGCGACGAGATCACGCTTCTGTACCGGCTCGATGCGGACTTCCGTGGCTTTGTTGCCGCGCTTGGCCGCGCTCGCGCCGATCAGAACGGCGACGCCCGCAACCGCGACGACGCCGATCGCCCACTTTGCTTTCTTGCCCATGTCTTAGCTCAGCCTCAGCGGAGGGGCCTGCCAACCGCCTGCTCGAGGTTGGCGAATGCCGTGTGATAATCGTAGATCGCGTTGACGCGGCCGATCTGTGCCTGCTCGTACTGGCCGCGCGAGGTGGTGACGTCGAGGAACGTCGTGGCACCCACCTTGTACCGCTCCTGCACCGCAGCCAGCTCCTGCGCTGCCTTCATCGCGGTTTGCTCCTGCAACTGTACGGTTTTCGCCGCGGCGATCAACGTCAGGTATGCGTTCGTTACGTCAGTGGTAAGCTGAAGGTTTCGCGCTCTCAGGCTGTACGTCGCGTTATCGCGCTGTACGCGCGCCTGCTCGACCTGCGCTTCCCGCTGGTAGTTGTTGAAGATGGGGAAGGACAGTGTCGCGCCGATACCGATCGGGTTCCGATCGAACTTGAAGGGAAACTGGTTGTTCCCCGAACGTATCTGGTCAATTTGCGCCTGCGTCAGAGTCGGCGATCCGCAATTGAAGGATGACAGGCCGACCCGGCTCCGCAGCGAGTCCGCCGAAAGACAACTCGCGAACCCCGACGCTGCCTGCGCCGCGCGCTGATTGATCAGAAAATTGTCGTCCGCGAACGAGAGCGAGTTGCCGCCCCAGCCGGTGCTCACGAAGAGCGACGGCAGATAGCTCATCTGCGCCGAGCGCACGTTCATCTGCGCCGCGTACTGCCGCGACTTGTCCGCCTCGAGATCCGGATTGACCTTGTGCGCGAGCGCGAGCAGCGAGTCGAGCGAGAAGCTCGGCAGCGCCGTCGAGAACGTCGTGGTGAGCTTCGCGTCGGGGTTCGCCGGCACGCCCATGAGCTGGAACAGTCGCACCTTGTCGATCTGCGCGTTGTTGTGCGCAATGACCTGGTTGACCTGCGCCTGGCCGACGCCGACTTCCGCGTTGCGCACGTCGACGATCGTGGCCGCGCCGACCGCCATCTTGGCGTTCGCGAGATCGAGCTGGCCCGTCGCGGTCGAGAGCAGTGAATCGGTCAGATCCGCCTGCGCCTGCGACTTGAGCGCCTGAATGTATTGAGTCGTCACCTGCGAGCGCAGCAAGGCCGCCGCGCTCGTGATGTCGGCTTCCGCCGCGTCACGGCCCGCCCGCGCGGCACGCGGAGCAAACGCGACCGCGCCATTGATGTTGTAGCTCAGCCCGAGCTGGTATGACGACTGATACGTGTCGCCGCTGCCGCCGATGGCGACGCCCTGCACGAACTGCGTGCCGCCCTGCTGGTACCGCGTTGAGAAGCTGGTATTCGCGCTCGGTAACAGCGCGGAGTACGCCTGCCGAACCTGCGATACCGAATTCCGGAGATTGTTCTCCGTGGTCAGGTAGTTTGGGTTGTTGCGGTGCGCTGTGGCGATCGCATCTTCGAGAGTCAGTTCGCTGCGAGCCGGAGCCTGGGCAAATGCAAGTTGCGCCGGAATCGCCAGGAGAGCGACGAGTCTCATCGAACGCATGGTGGGAAATCCTTTGTGTTGTGGGTCTGCGGGGCGTACGGGAGGGGGACGACCAGGGTTTCAGGGCGGTTACAGCGCGCTTACGGCGAACGTCCGCTTTTGGGATTTGGATGCCCAAAACCGGACGATCGTTTGCTATCGTTTGCTAGCGAGAGAGCAGGGTTTTTTACCGCTTCACCGCGGTAATTCTTCTCGAACGGCCTTTAACCCTTGCGACGGTGCCTCTACACGCAGCAAACGACCCGCTGAGTCGACCCAGAAATCACGTCGGCCTGAGCTCGCAATTAGCGAATAGTGGGCCGCCGTCACGGAGTGTCCGCCGACGTCGATGGGCTCCAGACCGAGCGCGCTCATCGTCGCGCGACCACCCGTTGCCGCGCGCGGATTGATCACCTGCACGGAACCCGTCCGTTTCGCGAGCGCCGCGAAAAAAAGCTGATGCACCAGATCGTCTTCCAGCACGAGCGAGTTGCCCTGGGACACCGGATACTCGCGCATGGACTCGTCGCCCCGCTGATCGAGCGTGTGCGACTGCAATCGACCGCCGCGTGTCTCCGCCGTGATCTTCGTGCGATCCGCCCCCTTCTCTCGAACCGTGACGGTGTACATCAGCGGCGTCCCGAGTGAATCGGTCCGCAGCGATGACGTGATGCGCTCCTGGCCGGATGTCAGCGAGCCCGTTGCGAGCAGGGCTCCACCCTCGAGCCGCCAGATCTTGAAGCTCTCGGTTTCCTGTGGCGCGCCCGGACGCGTGACCACGAAGGTCCCTTCGTCCACGGGTCTGCCCTGTGCGCTCGCCGGCACCGCGGTCGATGCGAGCACAGCGACGAACGAGGCAGCGCACGTGACGACCAATCGCAAGCTTGGCATAGTTCGATGGTACCCGAGGTTCACGATTGCGGTCCGTGCGTTCACGATTCGACCGGCGGGGCGACGAAGATACGCTCGCGAATTCGCGAATAGATGCGCTCGTAAATGGCGCGGCCTTTCTCCGCCGAGGCGAGCGTCGGCCGTCCGATCGACCCGGGACTCGCTGCCGGAATTCGCAGCCAGCCTCGGCGGTATCGTCGCAACTCGTCCCGCGACATCATATAATCCTTCGCAAGGCTCATGTCGACGAGCTCGGGTGCAAGGTACAGAAGGAGAGAAGTGTCCACTTCGTCGCCGTGCATGGGCTCGCTCTGACCCTCGAGGAGATCATTGAAGTCCACGCCGAAGATGTCAACGGCGCGCACGCGCGCCACCGACGTGATCAACGTCGACAACGCTTCCAGGTGGGGGTCATGCTCGTGGGCCGTGAGCAGAATGAACTCGCGCACACCGGTCGACTCCCAGGTGTCGAGCAAGTCGTTGAGCATTCGGTGCAGCGTCTTCTTGCGCAGTGAGGCATTGCCCGCGAAACCGCGCTCCGTCACGACGTTCACCCCGTATTCGACTGTCGGGGCGAGCAGCACTCCGAACTCGGATGACAGATCCGACGACAGTCGCTCGACGATCAGCGTGTCGGAGCCCAGCGGCAGATGCGGTCCGTGCTGCTCGCACGTGCCGACGGGGATGATGAGCCGCGGGTCGCGCTCGATCAGCGCGGCGACGTCGGCGGGACGCGTTTGTTTCAATCGGCGCGGTGTCGGCGCGCCGGTCGGAGGCTGACTCATTCGATCCCGGTGGACGTGGTGGGCAATCTCGGCCGGCGCGGCGCTGCTCGCGGCGAGCCAGTGGCTGCACGGGCCGAGCGTAGACTATCTCGTCGCGCTGATCGTCGCCACGGTCGCGGCCGCGGTCCTCGCGACGGCCGTTCGCGACGCCCCTCGCTGGTGGGCGCTCGCCTCGTCGGCGGCGCTCGCGGTCGCCGCGGTGCTTGCCTCGTCGGCGCAACGTGATTTGTGGAACGTTGACCATCATTGGGATGCGTGGCAGCACGAAGCGGCGGTTCGCGGACTCGAGACGCTGCGCCAGGAGATCGACGCCGCCGCCCAGGGTTCGCGCGCGGCCGTCTCGCGTGCGCTCGAGCTCTCGGGAGACCGCACCGCGGCGTTCGATGCGCTCGATGCCGCCGTCAAGTCGGGCACTGAGCGCGGCGTCGTACTGTATCGCGGCGACAGCGCGTTCGCGTGGGGCGGCATCATTCGTCCACCCGTTGACGCGAATACCGCCGGACCCGCGGTCATCGCGACCCCGTTCTATCTCGCGCTGCAATTCGTCTCGCGGCAGTCCAACGCCGCGGCCGTCGCGGTCGCGCTGCTTGGCGCCGTTCCGCCGGCTGACCGCTTATCGACGCCGCTCGCGAATCACGTCGCATCGCAAACAGGGTTGAGTGGATTCATATTCGGGCCGCCCGTCGACACATCGCATTCGCCGGACGTGCTTCGCTACGCAATCGACGGCCGCCGCATGTTCGACGTGACCGCGGCCCCGCTCATCCAGGGCGAGGTCCAGGCACGCATCCAGGAGCGTGTTCGCGCGCGCGCGGGCATTGCGTTCGTGTTTGCGCTCGCGTGCTTCATCATCGGCGTGTGGCGCGGCACGCGCATGACGTCCCGACGCGTCGCGGCACTCGCGATCGGACTCGCATGTACCGCGCTCGTTCCGCTCAGCCAATATTCGAACCTCACGCGGCTGTTCGATCCGGCGGTGTACTTCACGCCGCGCGGCGGTCCCCTCACGGGCAACGCCGGCGCGCTTGCCGCGACGAGCGCCCTCGTGCTGCTCGGCGTGCTCGCCATCTTCCGCCGCCGCGCTCAGCCGTTACGTGGATGGAGCGCCGCGCTCACCATTCTCGTTGTCGCCGTGCTCGGCCCATTCCTCCTGCGCGAGCTGGCCCGCGGCGTCAAGATTCCACCGCACGGCCTCGACGCGGCGCTGTGGCTGATCTGGGAGATTCCAACATTTCTTGCGGCAGTCTCGGTGCTTCTCGCCGGAGCCGCGGCCGGCGCGTCAGTGCTCGGTCCACGTCGCGGGTTGCCGCCATGGGTCGCACCGCTCGCCGCGACGATCGCCGCCGTGCTCGCGCCGCAAGTGTGGGCGGCTCCCGGTCGTTGGCCGTGGTGGTACACGATCGTCTGGATCGTAGCGATCGCGCTGCTCGCGCTGAGCCGGCGCACGCGGTACGTGATCCTGAGCGCATCAACCGTCGCGGCGCTCGGCGCGACGACGTTGATCTGGGGCCGCACCGCGCGCGGACGCGTCGAAGCAGCGCAGCGCGATCTCCAATCACTGAGCCAGACTGATTCGGTCGCGCTCACGCTGTTGCGCCGACTCGGCAGCTCGCTCGCGCTGGACTCCGCGCCAAATACACGCCAGGCGCTTCTTCAGCATTATGTAACATCGGATATCGCCGCCGCCGGCAACCCGATCGCGCTGTTCGCCTTCCCGGCCGACTCGGCGCCCGTCGCCGAATTTCACACTGCTGATATTCCAATTCCGCGAAGTGCCATCGCGCGGATGGTGACGCGCGCGCGGCAGACCGGGGCGTTGATGCTCCAGGCCGTGCCAACCGACACGGCGGTGGAGTTGGTGATGGCGGCACCGTCCGCGGCCGGTGGCGTGACCGCGGCCGTGCTCGCACCGCGCAGCCGCTTGTTCGACACCGACCCGTTCGCGCCTCTGCTCGGCCTCGACGTCGATGCGGACGTCGAACCGCCGTACACGCTTCGGCTGCGCGAAGGGACCGTCCCGCTCGCGCCCGCCGTCGACTCGGTTCCTCGATGGCGGCGCGACGGCAGTCAGATTCACGGTGACTGGGCGGTCTCCACGGGAACACGCACTGTTCCCGCGCACGTCGAAGTCGAGCTCTGGCCGCTCAAGGCGCTCGTGCAGCGCGGCACACTCGTGGTGCTCCTCGATCTCGCGATCGTCGGTTTGTTGTGGCTCGCGAGCGTCGTCGCCGACGGCGGCGGCGGACGATGGTTGCGCGCGCGGCGGCGAACATGGGGTCGCAGCTATCGCGCGCGGCTCTCCTGGGCGCTGTTCGCGTTCTTCGTGATTCCCGCGGCGGCATTCGCTGTGTGGTCGTACGGGAATCTTTCGCAGGGTACCACGCAGTCGCGCCGTGTGCTCGTGAACGAGACGCTTCGCGCGCTGGTGCCGCCGCCGGACGCATCGCTGATCGCCGAGAGCAATCGCCTCGACACGCCGCTGCTCATGTACCGCAATGGCGAGCTGCGCGCCGCGAGCGATCCGCTATACGATTTGATTGCACCCATCGGTCGGTTTCTTCCCGCGCCGGTCGAGATCACGGTCGCCGTGCGCAACGAAGATACCGATACCGATCTCGAGCCCGTCGACGGCAGCGAATCGTTGTTCGGATATCGTTCGTTCTCCGAGGCGGGTTCGCCGCCGACGGTGATCGCGGCGCCCGCGCGTGCCGACGAGATGTCGTTGGGTCGGCAGCGGCGCGATCTCGGTGTGTTGGTGCTGTTCGCCACGGTGCTTGGCGGCATCGCCGCGTTCTGGCTGAGCGGCATCGCGGCGCGGCAGCTCGCTCGTCCGATCGGCACGTTGAGCGACGCCGCGCTCTCGATCGCCGGCGGAGCCGCGCCGCGGCTCGAGGCCGAGCCGACGGTCGAGTTCTATCCCGTCTTCACCGCCTTTCGACGAATGGCGGCCGACCTCAACGCCAGTCGCGGCGCACTCGAGGAAGCGCAACGCCGCACGGCCGCCGTGCTTCGCAACGTCGCGAGCGGAGTCGTCGCCGTCGATCTCGACGGACGCGTCTCGCTCGCCAACCCGCGGGCCGAATCGCTGCTCGGCGGATTGCTCGCGGCCGGGACGCCGCTTCGCGCGCGTGCGCCGTCGCAGATCGCCGATATCGTGGACGCGTTTCTCGCGTCCCCACGCGACGAACAGGACTTCGAGGCGGCGCTCGATCAGCAACAGCTGCGTGGGACGCTCACGCGCCTCGAGCGCGGCGGTGCCGTCGTCACCCTCGACGATGTCACCGAGCTCGCGCGTGCGCAGCGCGTCATCGCGTGGGGCGAGATGGCGCGACAAGTCGCGCACGAAATCAAGAATCCGCTCACGCCCATTCGCCTGGGCGTGCAGCATCTGCGTCGCGCGCGCAACGACGCGCGCGTGGACTTCGACCGCGTTCTCGAGCACAACGTGAATCAGATCCTCACGGAGATCGATCGCCTCGATGAGATCGCGCGAGCGTTCAGCCGCTACGGCGCCGCCCCCGAGGAACGCGGCACCCCGACCTCGGTGGACGTCGCGGCCATCGTGCGCGAGGTCGTCTCGCTCGAGCGCATGGGCGGGAACGAGAGCGTCGAGTGGACGGAACGCGGCGTCGATGCGCCGGTCACCGCGCTCGCCCGCGTCGACGAGCTGAAGGAGGTGTTGTTGAACGTCCTCGAGAATGCGCGGCACGCGCAGGCGAGGCACGTCGACGTCTCGGTCGCGCCGAGCAGCAACGGTGCGGCGCCGGGCGTTGCCATTGTCGTGCACGACGATGGGCTGGGCATTCCCCCCGATGTCTTGCCCCGCGTGTTCGAGCCGCACTTCTCGACGCGCACGAGCGGCAGCGGTTTGGGCCTGGCGATCAGCCGTCAACTCGTCGAACGGTGGGGCGGTTCGATCGACATCGAGAGCGGCGCGGGGCAGGGCACGACCGTGACGATTCGCCTGACGCCCCCCTGACGCCGGCTCTATTCGGTTGCGCTCTTGTCCGCGCCTTCCGACTGCAGGATTCTTACAGTTTTGATATTAACGAACTCTCTCAATCCGAACGCGCTCAGCTCCCGGCCGTAGCCCGACTTCTTCACGCCGCCGAACGGAAAGCGCGGGTCCGACGCCACCATCCCGTTGATGAAAACGCAGCCGGCCTCGAGCCCGCGCGCGAACGCGCCGATCTCCCGCTCGTCTCGCGTCCACGCCGCCGCCCCCAGGCCGAAGCGAGAATCGTTCGCCAGCTCGATGGCATGGCCGACACTGCGCGCCGGCACGATCGCCGCGAGCGGACCAAACGTCTCTTCGCGCCATACCGGTGACTCCTGCGAGACGTCGACCATCACGGTTGGCTCGTAGTACCATCCGCGCCGGTCGCGCGGCCGCCCGCCGAGCAGCACGTTCGCACCTGCGGCGCGCGCACGCTCCACCTGATCGTGCAGGTCGTCGCGAATCTGTTTGGTTGCCAGCGGGCCGATGTTCGTCGCGTTATCCATTGGATCACCCACCACCAGCGACCGCATGCGCATCACGAAGCGGGCCGTGAACTCGTCGAAGATGGACTGATGCACGATGAATCGCTTCGCCGCGATGCACGATTGCCCGTTGTTGATCGTGCGCGCGTTCACCGCGGTCTTCGCCGCGCTCTCCAGATCCGCGCTCGGCATCACCACGAAGGGATCGCTCCCGCCCAGCTCCAGCACCGTTTTCTTGATCGCTTTGCCCGCCGCGCTCGCGACACTGCTGCCTGCGCCCTCGCTGCCGGTCAGCGTCGCCGCCGCGACACGATCGTCCGCCAGAATGCGGCCCACGGGCTCGGACCCGATGAGCAAAGTCTGAAAGGCTCCTCCGGGTGCCCCCGCCTCGGCGAATAGCTGCTCGAGCGCCAGCGCGCACTGCGGCACGTTCGACGCGTGCTTCAACAGTCCGACATTTCCTGCTGCGAGCGCGGGAGCGGCGAAGCGGATCACCTGCCAGAATGGAAAGTTCCATGGCATGACCGCCAGGACGACGCCCAGCGGTTGAAAGGCGACGTAGCTTCGCTCCTTTGCCGCCTCCACCGGTTCGTCGGCAAGGAACTGCTCCGCATGATCGGCATAGTAGGCGCACGCCGTGGCGCACTTCGCCGCTTCTTCGATCGCGGCCTTGTACGGCTTGCCCATCTCGAGCGTCATGAGGCGCCCGTACTCGCGCTTGCGCTCCTCGAGCAGCTCGCCCGCGCGGCGCACGATCATCGCGCGCTCGCCCACCGGAGTCGTGCGCCAGGTCAGCGACGCCCGATGAGCATTGTCTAATTTCTCGTCGATCGCGGCGTCGGAGAGCGCGTCGAACGACTGAATCGTCTCTTCCGTGGCGGGATTGATCGATGCGATGGCCATTGCACGAGAGTGTAGTTTGCTCAGGCGGTAAAGAGCGAATCACCCGTCCACGCCGCGCCGGCATCGTCGCCGCCAAACCAGCGTCGCCACCACGGCACCTGTCGTTCGCGCTCCAGCACCGCGGACACCGCGGTGCGCCACGCGGACTGCATCACCGCCGCATCGACGAACCGATCGTCGGGCGACGCCGACAACCCGCGCCGCAGCCATTCCGCAATCTCCGGCGCATACGACGCGAGGTCCACATCGCCGCGCATCTCCCGCGCCAAAATCGCCGCGCTGTCACGCTCACCGAACGGGGGACTGCCGGTCATCGCGAACGCAACGATCGCCGCGATCGAAAAACAATCCGCCGCGGCATCCTGCGTCTCGCCAAGCAATTGCTCGGGCGACGCGAACGCCGGCGTGCCCGATGCACCGGCGACTTCTTCACCCGTCACGTTCGCGATGCCGAAGTCGGCCAGCCGCCACCGCCGGTAGCGGTCGATGAGCACGTTCTCCGGCTTGAGATCGCGATGAATGATGCCGATCGAATGCGCCGCGGCGAGGCCATTGAGAATGAAATCGACTTGCGGTGCGATCTCGCTCAACGCGCGCGGCCCCGACCGCGCGACCAGCTCCGCGACCGAACCACCCTCGGCCAATTCCATCGTGTACCACGCCACGTCGCCGCGACTGTCCCAGTCGAAGATCGGCACGATCGCCGGATGCGCCAGCTGCGCGGCAAGCTTCGCTTCGCGCCGAAAGCGTCCCACGATCCGTTCATCGCGCGCGACGTGCGGGTGCAGCAGCTTGAGCGCTACCTCGCGGCCGAGCGTCAAGTCTCGCACGCGCCACACCGATCCGAAGGATCCCGCGCCGAGCGACGCGAGTACTTCATAATCATCGGCCAGCGCCCACCGCAACCGCGCCTCGGCAGATTCGTTCGTGAGATTCGTGCCGGGCTCGTCGCCCGCGAGCATCACCATCGTGCGGCTACCGATCACGCGGTCGAGCGCGCGCAGCATCGCCGCCATGGTCGGATAGCGGAGACCGGGATCGGGTTGCAGCGCGCGATCGATCAAGACCGCCAACGCCTGCGGACAATCCGGTCGCAGCAATTGAATCGGCGGCACTTCGTCCGGCGTCGGCGATTCACCCGTGAGCGCGCTGAAGCACACGGCCGCCAGCTGCCACTGATCCGTATACGGCGTCGGATCCCACACGCCGCCGGCCCATTCGCTCGGAATCGGCATGAAGCGGAAGTCCGGGGAGAGATTTTCCGGAATCTCCCCGCGAGGCATCGCCCACTGCCAACCGATGATCCACAATCGACCCATCGGCGTCGTCCAGACGGTTTCCGGCGACATGCATCCGTGCACAGCGCCGAGATCGTGCAGGTAACTGAGCGCCGATCCGATCTCGCGCATCAGCCGAATGACGCCGGGTGTGTCGTCCGTTCCCATGCGGCGCAGACGCGCGGCGATCGTTTCCCCCGCGATCCACCGCCGCAGATATCCTGGTCCGCGCCGGCTTTCACCGTACGCCGCCCAGTAGTGATACGTCGTCGGCATCGCCGGATGATTGCGATGCGCCAGATGCCGCGCCTCGGCCTCGAGCCAGCCGCGATGCATGGCGTTCGGCGCGCTGACCAGCGACAGCGACCGATCGAGCGCGTCGATGATCTCCTGATAGTGCCGGTCCTGGGTGTTCAAACCTTCGGCGCCCCACCGCCACCCTGGAGGCAGCTGCCAGTCGCGCAAATGCGCGGGAAGCTCCTGGGTGACGCTGTACATCTGTGGTTCACTTTCGCTCATCGACATCGGGCTGAGCAGGAAATCTGGATGTCGCCGGGCATCATCACATTTTCGATTCGGAAAGAATCTTCTCGGCGGCGGCCGCGAATTCCGGTACGAACGCCACGTCCGGCAGCACGGCAACCTCGACGAACCGCACCTGAAGTCCGCTCCCATCCTTTGGCGGCGACGACGCGAGCGACGGCACACCAAGCGTCACCGATACCACCCGCCACATCGTGCTCGGACGTACCTTCTCGCCGTTCTCGTCCACGGTATCCAGCTGCAACACCTCGCCGCTGGCCGGAACGCACGGACTCTGACATTCGGCGAGCACCTGGTCGCGATCGTGCCGAACGACGCGGAGGGTGACCATGGAACGCTCGTGGCTCAAAGGAAATCGCACGCCGGAGAAGGTAGGCCAAAGCTATGCGGGACGGGCAGTTGATTCCAGCCGCACGGCACAACGGTACGAAACTCGGCCGTCACGCGCCCGTATAGATTCATCACAAGCGCGCGCATGCTCTCTCGGAGGATCCCCGTGTTCACAGGCACCCTGCTGCTCATCAAGTTCGGCATTACCGCCGCCGTCACGCTCGTCGGCTACTGGCAAGCTCGCCAGTTCGTGCAAAAACGCCTGCGCTACGTCGATGCCGTGCATCGCGCCGGCGTGCCGATTCTCGCCGGCCTTGGCGCCGCGTTGATTGCGACGCCTGTTGCCGCACTCCTTCCGCTTGTGACCGTGACGACGGCAATCCTGTTCGGCGCCGGCGTGGCCGTTGGCGTCAACGCGGGCGCGCGGGAAATCCGGAAGCGGATCGGCGCCTGAGCAGATAAGCACGACGCTCGCATGACGCTCGTATGACCTTCGCATGATGCTCGCGTTGGTGCTCGCCGCCGCCTGTCAGTTCGCGGCAAGCGACACGGCGGGATGGCACGACACCGCGCCGCACGTCGCGCGCTACGTGACGGTCGAGCCGGGCGTTCGACTGCACTATCTCGACTTCGGTGGAAACGGACCGCCGCTCGTCTTTCTCGCCGGGCTGGGCAACACCGCGCACGCATTCGACGATTTCGCGCCCGCCTTCACCGACCGCTTTCACGTCTACGCCATCACACGGCGCGGCTTCGGCGAATCCGACCATCCGTCAGACGGCTACGACACGAAGCGGCTCGTCGCCGATGTGCGCGCCGTCCTCGACTCGCTGCATCTCGCGCGCGTCTATCTCGCCGGCCACTCGATCGCCGGCGAAGAGTTGACTCGTTTCGCCGCGACGTATCCGCAGGGCGTCGCGAAGCTCGTCTATCTCGACGCCGCGTATGACCGGGTGGCGGCGCAGCAGGAATTCGATCGCCTTTTTCCGGTGCCGCCTGATATTCCCGGACCGCCGATCCCGTCGTCCGCCGACACCGCCACAGCGGCCGCTTACGTGGCATTCGTGCATCGCACGCGCGGCGTCAACATTCCCGAAGCCGATATCCGCGTGCGCTATGCGTGTGACGGTTGGAACGAGGAAGCGACTCCCGCTTATGCATCAATTGGGTCGGAGCATCCCGATTATCGCGACGTGCGCGCGCCGGCGCTCGCCATCTATGCCGTCACGGACAGCGTCTCGCAGCTCGAGCCCTGGCAGCGGGACGACGCCGCGCACCGGAACGCCTTTCAAAGGCTCGTTCGCGCGACCGAATCCGTCTATCGCCCGCTGCGCCGGCAATTCAAATCACAGGTTGTGAATGGGCAGGTGCTCGAGATCCACGGCGCGCACCACTGGATCTTCGTGAGTCACCGCGATCGCGTGCTCAGCGAGATGCGACGGTTTCTTCTGTCGACAGATCGATGAATCGCCGGCGTTGATCCGCGGACGGCAGCACACAAACCTGCCCGCCGCGCACGAGCCGGTGGCGGTGCCGCGCCACGAGATCGTACACGGCGTCGCGCACGACACGCGGCACGATGCGCGCGAGCCACCCGAGCACGCGCCAGACGCCGCCCAGGTAGTCCAGGACATGCAACACCGCCCCGGAGCGCACGAGGATGGTTTCGCCCCGCGCACCGGCCGCGGGCTCATACCAGATCACTGAATCGACGCCGTCGAGCTCCGGGTGCGCGGACCGCACGCGAGCGCCGACTCCGCTCTGCAGGCTCGCGAACTTGAGCGTGCGGGCGCGCGACTCATGCGCCAACACGAACTGCACGCTCTCCGCGCAGAAGCCGCACGTTCCATCGAACAGGAGCAGGGCATCGCGCGCGGTAGCCATGATGAAAAGCTATTTCCCTCGGGAAGCGCGCGGCCACACGAGTTTTTCCGCCGTGAGCGTGTCGGAGACGCGCGCCACCTTCGTATAGGTGAGCCCGAGCGTGCTGGCGCGTGCATAGATCGTGGTGTCGGCCACGCCGGTTTTCCCTTTGGGATGCACCACCCAAACGGCGCCGTCGGGCTTGATCGCGCGCGCGGCGCGATCGATTCGATCGAGCTCGCCGCCTTCGTTCACCTGCACGAAGACCACGTCGCACGCCTTTGCCGTCCGCCCGGCCGACGTGTGCGCCGTGCGGTCTTTCACTTGGGCGATCAGCTCCGCGTCGGTGATCCCGCTCAGCCACACAGCGGCGTCGGGCTTCACATCCAGCTTGTCGATGAGCCGCTTCGGTGCTTCGCCGAGCTTCTTCTGCCATTTCGCGGCGGCATCGGCGCCGAGGGTGAGTGAGATGACCGCGTTTGGCGCAGTGATGGTGACGACTCCGCCGCGCGACGTGATGCGTTCGATCGCGGTTCGCGGCACCCGAACGCGCGCGTCCCCGCGCACGATGAGCTCGTCCGTCTCGAGCAACACGGTCGCGGCATCCGCCTCGCGCACCGCACCTGCGCGGTTATCCACGCGCACTCGGCACTTGGTTTCGTATCCCATGTCAGTCGTCTCCTCTCAGTCGTCTCCCGCGGCGACCGTCGTCGGCGTCACGCTCGCGTTGAAGCGCGTTCCAAGGTCGCGAAGATAGGCGTCGATCGTCGCCGTGTGCCCCATGATGAATCTCGAAACAAAGCGGAAGATCGGATTGTAGACGGACCCGCGCTCGGTGATGGTCACCTGACTCGCGGCGACTCCGTCGGGAACGATCCGGTATTCCCAGCTTCCGCCAAAGGGCAGGTGTTTGTCGGCGATGCGCCCGACGAGCCGGCGCGGTGGATCGGCGGTGTCGACGACCATGGTGATGGCGCCGTTCTTCGAGTACTCGCGCCACGATCGTCCGGTGGGCGCGTCGGGAAGCAGCTCGACACGGGCGACGTCGTGCCGCCACTGCGGGAAGCCCGCCGGGTCCGTGATCGCGGACCAGACGGCCTCGGCCGGGGCAGGGATGTGGGCGGTTCGGCTCGCCACGTGGTCGCGCGGAAGGAGCGCGCCGATCGCGACGACGACGAGGATGGCGGCCACGACGATGCCGCCGGTGACGAGGAGCCATTTCATACGAGAGCCCATGGAAAGAACCACGAGTTATGCAAGCATGCTAATATGCGCACATGAACAATGACAGTACTGTATATATATTACTGTAATTTATAGTATGACAATTAGCGTTCCGTAAATACTAATGTGCTCATTCCATTATTGTAATTATTAACGAATAATAGTTCAATTATGCTTATCATGCCGATCGCGTTCCGCGCGCGCCTGCGGTCCCGGCCCGCGATCGGCCCGCCTGCGCCCGCAGCGCCGCCTCGCCCAGCAGCGCCAATCCGCGCAACGCCGCCGCGCGATCGGCCGCGCCGAGCTGGTCGAGCATCGCCTGCACCAGCGCCGGCTCGAGCACCGAATTGGCCGCGCACACCCGCGCCCCCGACGCCGTGAGCCGAAGCTGCACCTTCCGCCGGTCGCCCTCGTCCAACACGCGCGTCACGTAGCCCTGCGCCACGAGCCGCCCCACCGCGATCGACATCGTTGCCGGCGTCACGCCCAGATGCCCCGCGAGCTCGCTCAGAATCGTCGGCGCCGCCGTGTCCAGATGATCCAGGATGCTGACCTGCCGCGCGCTCACCAGCGCGCCGGACTCGGGATCGCGCACGTGAGTCCGGTGGCACGCGAAGTAGATCCGCGGATAATCCCGAAAGACCTGGGCGACGTCCCGGCGAAGGCGCATCGGGGACACGCTAGGCGAAATAGTTAGCTTTGTCAACACAAATAGTTAGGACAATCAAACTACATCCGTTTGGTCCGGCCGGCGTGCGTTCGATGACACACGGCGTCATCACGCCGCACACCTTCCCGCCATGCTCGCCGCCATCCGCTCCGCCGCCGTCCTCGGCATCGATGCCTACGACGTCTGCGTCGAAGTCGACGTCGCCCCCGGCCTCCCCAAATGGGTGATCGTCGGACTGCCCGCCGGCGAGGTAAAGGAAAGTCGCGAACGCGTGTCCGCCGCGCTCGTGAATGCAGGTTTCCAGATTCCACCGCGGCGCATCACCATCTCACTCTCCCCGGGCGACAGCCGCAAAGTCGGCTGCGGCTTCGACCTGCCGATGGCCGTCGGAATGCTCGTCGCCACGGGCGCCCTCTCGCACGAATCCGTCGCCGGCCTCACCTTCCTCGGCGAACTTGGACTCGACGCCTCGGTGCGCGGCGTCCGCGGCGTGCTGTCGGTCGCCCGCCATCTCGCGGCGTGCCATGCCGATGTGCGCGGACTCGTGCTGCCGCCGGCGAACGTCAACGAAGCCGGCCTCGTTCGATCCGTCCCCCTCATCGCCCCCCACACACTCGGCGAACTGGTCTCGGCGCTCCGCGGGAATGCGATCGAGTACGCTCGACCCGACGCCTGTCGCGGACCGATTGATGAGGGCGCCGACTTTGCCGACGTTGTCGGACAGGAGAGCGCCAAGCGCGCGCTCGAGATCGCGGCGGCGGGCGGACATGCGTGCGTGCTCATTGGGCCGCCCGGTGCGGGGAAGACGATGCTCGCGCGGCGCATGCCGTCGATTCTCCCGTCGCTCACCGAAGCGGAAGCGCTCGAAGTCACCGCGGTGCATTCGGTCGCCGGACTGCTCGCATCGCCGAGCGCGGCGCAGGTTGCGTCGCGTCCATTTCGCGCACCGCATCATTCGATTTCGTCGGCCGGTCTCGTCGGCGGCGGCAGCAATCCGCGCCCGGGCGAGGTGAGTCTCGCCCATCACGGTGTCCTTTTTCTCGACGAGCTGTTGGAGTTTCCACGCGCGGCGCTCGAGGCGTTGCGCCAGCCGATCGAGGACGGCCGGGTGGTGATCGCGCGTGCCGCGTTGAGTGTTGCCTACCCCGCGCGGTTCTCGCTCATCGCGGCGATGAATCCGTGTCCGTGCTCGTTTCTGGGACATCCCACCAGGCCCTGCGTGTGCGCCGAATCAGAGATTACTAAATACCGCTCGAGACTCTCCGGGCCGTTGGCGGATCGCATCGACATGCACGTGACGCTCGCGCCAGTCCCGCTCGTTGCGCTTGACGACAATGCTTGCGCCGAGTCGTCCGCCGCGATTCGCGCGCGAGTTGAGCGAGCGCGGGACATACAACGGCGGCGCTACGCATCGACGGAGCGGGTGTCCTGCAACGCGCAGGCAGCCGGGCGGTGGATACTGGCCCGAGGGCAGATCGATGTCCGGGCGCGGCGTCTTCTGGTGCACGCGTCGGAGTCGCTCACCTTGTCGGCGCGGGCGTATCATCGGGTCCTCCGCTTGGCGCGGACGATTGCGGATCTCGCGGAGAGCGATGTCGCGAACGAGGCGCACATGGCAGAAGCGCTGCAATACCGCCCTCGACTTTCGGCCTGACGCTTCCACCGCCGCTACGACGCCGAAGAAAATCGCGACGTCGGCGCGACGATTCACAACGACTCACCAGGGATGCGCCGCGGCCTGGTGATCGCGTCGGTACGATCACCGTCTAGTGGCTCGATTTCGCCACGGTTGGCCGAAGCCCGGTGCCTGCAACACTTTGTTGCAGGCACTCAAGTCGAGGGTGTGGTAAGATATGTTCCACGTATGCGCGTGATCCCAATCACCTGCCGCGCCGCCGCGGTGTGCGCGGCCCTTCTCATCGCGTCGCCCTGTTATCTGGCGGGGCAGCGCGCGACGCAGACGATATCGTTCCGGGTTGAGCCGATCAACCAGATCTCGGTGCAGGGAAGTCCCGTGCTGACCGTGCGCGACGCGATTCCCGGCGGACCGTTGTCGAGCGTTACGGTCGACGGCAGTACGTGGAGCGTGACGACCAATTCGACCGGCGCGAAAATCACGGCGAACCTCGACCAGGATCTCCCCGCTGGACTGACGCTCTCCGTCTCACTCGGCGCCCCGACCGGCGCGGCGAGCGCCGGACTTCAGGTGTTGCGGACGACACCGGTCGACGTCGTCGCGAACGTATCGAGAACGGCCGCGGCGGATCTCCCGATTCGTTATCGCTTGGACGCGGCGATCACATCGGGCGTCGTCGTCGAGGGAACGCGTCACATCGTCTTCACGATCACGGACGGCATGTAAGTCCGTCGTTCTCCCAGCGAGTCGTGCATTTGAACGTCGATGTGCTCCGAGCGAACGGCCACGCCACCGGCGCGTTCGAGTCTGCCGGCGCGTGATCGCCGGACCGGGCGGGAGCGAAAACCGGACTCCGAACCGGCGAGTCGGTTGGGGCTCGAGGCGTCGGCCGGCGAGCGATTCGCCGCGTCGGCACCGAGTGGCCACGGTGCAGCGAGTGCGTTGCGTGTTTCGCCACAGGTGCGCGCGGGATGACCGGCGGCGCGACGGGTCGTATGGCTGGGAGCCTCGCGACGGACGGCGTGGACGCGATCGCGTCGGCAGTCAGTGGACTCATGGCCGGCCGCGAGGTTATCGGCGCCGCGAGCGACGGCATCTTCGGTTTTGGCGAGCCGGCCGGCTCCGCTGCTGGCGGTGCGTCGAGGGGCAGAATCTTCCGCTGACGCGGAAGGATTTTCAGCTCGAGCGCCTTTTGTTCGCCCGGGCTCACATCGATGACGCGGACTGAATCGCCGTCGACGAAGGTCTGCGAGGGAAGCTGAGACGTCGGGACGATCAGCTGCCACATGCCGGGTCGAGCGTCGTGGAGCTCGAACGTACCATCCGGACCGGTGATGGCGTGTCGCTCTTCGGCTCCGTTCATGAATCTCAGCACGATCCCACCGAGTCCGCGAGCGAGGCGGTAGCCAGAACTGTCGGAGTGGAGCGCGGCGGATTCGATCCTTTCGTACAGATCGATGCGGCCGACGACGCGTCCCATTCGGGTGACGCGAAGGTCGATGGTGGTGGTGCGGCCTGGGGTGGGAGAGATTTCCTGGGCGTCGTTCGCCAATCCGGATCCCCCGACTTGGTATTCGCCGAGGTCGACGAAGACCGGATATTTATTGGGGGCCATTGATCCGAAGGTTACGAAGCCTTGGTCATCGGTGAGCCCCATTCGATCGCCGACACGGACGAGTGCGTTGGCGACTCCTGCGTGTGACTCCCCGTCGTACACTCGCCCGACGACTCGACCGGTGCTGCGGGAGCGTCCGATCGGCAGCCGTAATGGCACGTTGTACGACAGGCGGGCGACGGATGCGACGGGGCGTCCCGGACCGCTGCTGGCGACTCGGACCTCGAGTTGTAAGCGGCGGCCACCAGACAGCGTCAGTGCTGCGTTCCCATCGATCGAAGCGGTGGCGCCCGGGATCATCCAGTTGGAGTCCGGGAGGACGTGGAAACGTGAGCTCGGGGCGGCGTTTGCGGAGGCGCCGAGTGTGAGGGAGTGGATCTGGAGGGAGGCGGTGGCGCCGGCGGAGACGGCGGTTTGCGCGTTTGGGGCGAAGATGCGTTGGCCCGTTGAGCGTTCGACGAAGCCGCTGACGGTCATGGAGGAGGAGAGTCGCAGGGCGGTTTGGACGCGGGTGACGCTGAAGGGGCGGGGGATGAGCTCGGCGTTCTTGGTTAATGTGCCTTGTTCGACAGATCCAGCCAACATCAATCTGCCAAATGACTTAGCAATTCTCACCCAACCTGAATTCTCGGTGCCGTTGGTGTTTGGATCGCCGAGTGTGGGGGTGGTTGGGGCGTAGAAACGGCGAACGCCGGCAGTGATGAGGCCGGCGATATCGAGGGTGATGGAAGCATCATGTTCAACATGAGATCGACTTCGTAAATCGTTGAAAATACTTAAATTATAAGGTGAATCTAAAGTATTTCCCGCGATCTGAGCCGCGACTCGGAACCATTGCGTCGGTCGCACCGCCAGCGATGCGAAATCCTGCCCGCGATCACCCGTCCCACCTCGATATGCGCTGTCCGCCCAGAAGTGTCGCAAATCAAAGGCGACCCATCCATGATCACCAGCTGCTCGCGCCAACGTCGCTGACGTCTTACTTCCGATCCCAAATAATCCCTGCGCACGCTCCATCTCGAACACGTTCCGCTTCGCGACAACGCTCCGAAAGTACAGCGATCCAAGCGTACCATCGAACTCGCTTCCACGAAGAACGTTGCCACTGATCGACAACAGTTGACTTGGATTGAATCCAATGAAACCGGCCTGCTCCGTCGAGCCATCGTGAAACCAGCGCTGCCGATTTGCCATGGCGCCAACGATCAGGCTGCCGTGCGAAACCGAACCGTTCAGTCCGCTCGAGAACGCTCCCGCTTCTGTGAGCGGCGTCAGGCGGAAGAGTTGGTCGCCCGCCCGTACCAAGAAGTTCTCACCCGTTAGTCCGATGCGATATTCAGCACGCTCACCGAACGGCGACGAAGACGATTGAGGACCCCGCGCCAGGAAATCGACCGTCGTCTTACTTCCCTCGGCGATCGGGCCAAAGCCGCTGAGCTTGTAGTTGAGCGAGCTCGTATTCGTCGCCGACTGATACCGCTGAGTTTGAATCGTCGACAGGTCGAGCGACAGCGGCAAGGTATGCCAAGGCTGCCCGGCATCGTTTCCCCGCGCCACTACGCGAACGGCCGCGACCGCTTGCGGCGACGTGTCATTGTCGCTGCTCAGGCCGCCATCCGGCTCGGCAATCAGCTTGATGTGCCGGCTCGCCTCCTGCTCGCCGAACAGCTCGCCGGCATCAAAGACGACATCGCTGACCTTGCTCTCGCCGGGCTTGAGCTCACCGATCTGGTCCACATGTGCCGAAATCTCCCGCTCCGCGCTGATTCGCAAGTGCACGCGCGTGACAATGTTACCGTGGTTCGAGACGAGGAACGTCGCGTGCGACGTCGTCCCGCTCGCGGCGAAATACGGCTGGTCGATCAGCGTCACGGTGAGATTGCGCCGGACACGAACGGAAACGGTCGAACGAGCAACGAGGTCAGTATCGAGGCCCGGGGCGCGCACGGAATGCAAGACCTCGTAATCGCCCGCGGCCGCATCGTGCGGCACGACGATCTGAACGAGTTGGACGGCGCGCCCGCCGGCCTTGACGTGAAGTTTGGTCGGCGCCGACAAGAGCTGCCAACCCGTTGGAATTTTTGTTGTTAGGAGAGCGTCGTGGTCGGCGGACGCCTGGTCGCGGACTGTGACCCGCATCGTGAACGCCGCCCCAGGCTCGATCGCGAGCTTGGTCGTATCAACGCCAACAGCCAGCGAAGGCCGCTCCGCATTTTGCGCAAGCAGCCCTCGGCTGGCCAAAGCCATGCCCCAGAAGAGCCCCAGAAGGGTCCGAAACCGCAGAGGCGGAGGCATACGTGGGATCTGTTCCGGTCAACCGCCCGGCTCAGTAGGTCACCTTAAACTGACCGCCGAACACTTGGTCGCCGCCGCCATCGGCAACGAGGACCGCTGTGTAGGCGCCGTGAGGAACCGAACCGAGCTCGAACTGCTGTCGCGCCGCTGTGCCCGGATACAGCAGGCCGCGAGTTTGCTTTGCCGTTTTGACGAGCTCGCCGGCTTCGTTGTAGAGCTCGAGCGACATCGTGAAACGATGGGCTTGCTCGCCAGTATTGATGAAGTCGTACCGCAGTCCGCGAGCACCGTTCTGTGCGTCAGTAACCATCAAACTGTCGAACGCCAGATGCGATGTGCCGGTCCCGACGTTGGTCGCGATTTGAGTCGCGTAGCGGGTGGTCACGTTCAAGCCGACCTGGACGCGCGCGTTGGCTTTTCGCGACTCCGGCGAACCAGGGACGATCGCCTCGATCATCACCAGGCTCCAGTACGTGCCGCGAAGCGATGAGTCAGCCGGGACGGCGACTGAGAACGTGACCGGGACCGTAGTTTCCGGCGGAATCACCAGGTAGTTCGACGAGACCGAGACCCATTTCGCGTTCGATCGGCGAGAGGTGCCTGGGGCGTCGTACATCGTCCGCCCGTCCGCGGCGAAGCTGTAATCGGTCTGATAAACCTTGGCCTCCTGCGGCTCCTTCGTGTCGTTTCGGACCAGCACGCGGCCTTGATAGGTCTGACCGGGCGACGCATCGTGCTCGAAGACCCCAGAACCCAGAACGGCCACCTGCGCTGCCGCGGGCCGCGCGAACGAAATGGCCGTAACTACAACGGCCGCAAGATGATAGAAGCGACGCATGACTCAGGGATCGTCGGACAGCGTGAGGATGACGTTCGAGGCGTGGTAGCCCACGGCGCCGGCTGTTACCGTCGCCGCGAGTGAGAGCGTCACAGTCAGACCGGGGTACTGGCCGACTGGGATGTAGCGAACAACGTTCTGGTCCGAGCTGGTGAGCGTGACGGTTCCCAGACTGACCGCGCCGGCCGGCGCCGTCAGAGAGATCGTCATCGTCACGCCGGCTGGAGGCGGATTGTCGAGCCGAGCGGTGATGCGCATCCGCCCGCTGACTACGGTGACCGAGTATCGCGCCGACTGATCGGTGACACTGGTCGGGTTACTTCCCGCGGGTGCCGACACGATCGTCAGCGGCCCAGGGGCAGTCATTGAAATACTGTTGGATTGCGCCCTCAGTCGCCCGCCGCTTGGCAGGAGTGCAACGAACACGAGGAGGGCGGCGGTGCGCATGAGGAGCTGCGTTCGAGAGCCGGTACGGCGGCAGAGGGCTTGGACACCCTCTGCCGTTCCTTACCGAGTCACGGGCCCGCGACGATCGTCAGAGTCACCGTGCGCGTGCTGCTGTTGACCACGCCAGCGGTCACAAGCGCATCCAGTGTATAGCTGATCAGCAGGTTACTTTCGGCGACCTGCGTGATGCCGGTGACCGCGTCCTGCGCAACCTTGGTCAGCGTCAACGCACCGGCGGAAGCACCGCTCGCAGCCGGGGCAGCCAGAGTCGCCTTGAGGGTGACGTCCGTCGGCATCGTGTCATCCAGCGCGATCGTGATCTTGCGCGTCGAGTCGTTCGTCGTGATCGCGTAATGACCGGTGGCGGTCGCCTGGGTCGGCTGCGAACCGGCCGTGGCGGTGCTGATCGTCAGCGACGGGCTACCAGACGCGGAGATCTGGTTGATCTCCTGGACCGCGAACGTGACGGTTTGCGTGGCCTGAGCCTGCGAGACGCCGCTCAAAGCGACGAGCATCAGCGCCGCGCCGGCGGCGAACTTCGTGCACGGCGACATGTGAACTCCATCAAAAAGGTGGTGAGTGCTGACGCTCGACGCTGGATGCGTCCTGGCCGCTCTCAGTGCTACTGCAACCATCTGTTGCAGGTGATTATCGGCGCTCGCAGCCTCGGCTTGAGCGCGATTTGTGATTTGGTGGCGTTTCGAGTCGCGCGGAGGCAAGGCTGGTCGAGCCTGCGCTACTGCTTGGGCCACCTTCATTTGCATTCAGATGAAGGGGCGGCTCTTCCGGCCGGTCAGCGGTAAGGCTGGAGACTCACGCTGACATGGTCGCCGGAGCCCGTCACGCGGGCAACGAGCCACTCCCGGTCGCCAAACCGCGGCCGCAGCCGTTCGTCGCGCGGACCGAAGTCCCGCGCGTAAACCGCAGGACCTCCGAGCTCGCCGCTACCGGCTATGCGCTCATATGGTAGTAACTCCGCCAGGCTCGCGCCGTTCGAGAAGCCCGCGGCGAGCTCGGCTTCGCATTCCGGCCGGAGCGGGCGGCCCGGAACGAACGCCAGTGCATCGAGCGTCGAAAGGCCGGCGACGGAACGCGCGGCGGGATCACGAGCGATGGCGGCGGCGAGCATATCTCGACGGCGGACGGGGTCGTTCGGCGCGCTGACGTTGCCCTCGTCGAGCGCTTGCTGGAGGGTGCACGCGTCGAGGGACGTCGCGGCTCGCTCGGCCTCCAGCGGCCGAAGACCCAATCCGCGAATCCGCGCCGCGAGCCGCGCGTGCCATCCATCCGGTATGAAGACCAGGGCGTTTCGGGCGCCGCTCGCCTCGACCGCGCGAGCGATCGCAGCGCCTACGCTCGCGCGATGGTACGTATCAGCCTGTGCCTGAACGCCAAAGAACTTCTCGATGCTCGCGGGCATCGCCCAGGCGGCGAGAATGCAGATCGGCAGCAGCAATGCGACGGCTGCGCGCAACGCCGGAACACGCAACCGCTCGCGCGCGAGGATGGGGAATCGCGCGGTATAGACGATCGCGATCGGGATGATCGTATACAGAAATCGCGGACCGACGAAGTAGCCCTCGAACCAGTACGCCGCGTATCCCGCGAGTACCAGCAGAAGGATTCCGTTCATCAGGATATCCCATGACGTCGCTCGACGCTGCAATACCAACGCAGCGGCGACCAGTAACAGCGCCGGCACCGGCCAGCCGAAGAGGCCCAAGTCGAGCTTCATCAGGTAGGCGGAGATGAGATAGATGCCGCGCGTCGGCGTGTGCTCGTATCCCATCGGCGTGATGTGGAAGCCGGGGCGGTGGCCCGGACCGTTCAGCGCATCGTAACCGAACGTGAACGGATCGCCGATGGTCGCCCAGTTCGTGGCGAGCAACAGGGCCACGGGAATCGCGCCAGCAATGACTTCGACGATGAGCGATTTGGCCAGCGACGCGTCGCGCGACGCGGCCCGAAGCTGGAAGATCACGACGACGACGCCAACGAGCGCGGCGTCGTATGGCCGAATCGTTGCGGCGAGGCCAAGCGCGGCGCCGATGACGCCGGCGGCCCGGACGCCGGCGGCGCGGGCGCCCTGGTCAGGCTTCAACCAACATGGTATCGCGGCGACGGCAGTCCACAGGAACGTCAGCGTGCCGACGTGATTCATCTCGCTGCCCGCCATGAACAGCACGAATGGGGAAAGACAGAACAACGCCGCGCTGACGCGCGCGAGCAGTTCGTCCGTCGTTGCCGCGACAAAACGATAGACGGCCACCGCGGCGATGCCGGCGAGTATCGGATTCACGACAAACGGAGCGTGCAGCCACACGCCGATCGTCAGCAGCGCCGGACCGCCGATCGGGAATTGAGAAAACCATTGCCCGTGCGCATCGAGCATCTCGAGCGTCGAAAAAAACTCGCTCGGCGACTCGGATCGTGCGGACAGATGGCCGCCCGCGAGCAGACGTGCCTGGAACAGCTGCGAGAATTCGTCTCCTGTCGACGGATGAAAGCCGAACAATCGCCAGCCGAAGTAAAGGGCGAGGGCGATCGTCGCCGCGGCGACGGCGATCGAGAACACCGTCGGCGACGGCGTCAGCAGCGCCCGAGTCGCGCGCTCGAGCAGGCGCTCGATCGCGTCGTGCGCGACGGCACCGAGCGCGATGATGATCGCGACGGTCGCGCCGCCCCACAGGAGCCATCGGCGCACCGCTTCGCTCCACCACGGGAGCGCCGTGCCCGGCATGACGAGATTCGCCATGGGCACTAGCCCAAGCAGTGTGATGACGACCGCGGTGACGAGAAGCGGCCACCGTCGTTCGCGTGCGACGCTCGAAGTGCTCGGAGTGGTTCGCGCCCGCCGCGCGCCGCGCTTATTGGATTTCGTCATGGATTCGCAGTGCCAACTTAACGGCCATTATCTTGCCCCGCATGGCGAGGCTCCTCTCCCGCGTTCGTGCGCGCCCGGAAGTCTGGATTCTTACCGCGGTGTCGGCTGCCTTCCACTTTTGGCGGTTGTTCACGCCGAACGCAGTGGTGTTCGATGAAGTGCACTACGAGCGATTTACGGGCTATTATCTCGCGCACTCGTATTTCTTCGACGTGCATCCGCCGGTGGGGCGGTTGCTCTACGTCGTCCTGGCCGCGCTGCTCCACATTCCCTCCGCGCAGCTGACGACGCCCGTGGCCGAGCCGGTGTTGCGGGTGTTGCCCGCGACATTCGGCACGTTGCTCGTGCCGCTCACCTATCTGCTGCTGCGACAACTCGGCGCCAATCGACGGGTCGCGACACTCGGCGCAACGATGCTGCTGCTCGAAAACGCGCTGCTGGTGATCGCGCGGTTGATTCTCGTCGACGTGATGCTCATCGCGTTCGGGATGATGGCGCTCACCGCGTACCTGGCCGCGCGCACACGAGTTGGGCGCGCGCGGTGGGCTTGGCTGGCCGCGAGTGCGTGTTGCGCTGGTCTGTCGCTCAGCATCAAGTGGACGGGCGCGTCAGCGCTCGGGATGATTCTCGCGGCGTGGGGCATTGGAGTTCTTCGCGCCGTACGGCCGACGCGGCGCACGTTTGCCGAAGGAATCGTGCTCGTTCTCGTACCGGCCGTGATCTATTGCGGCGCGTTCGCGATTCATTTCGCAATGCTCACGAACACCGGTCCGGGCGACGTCTACATGCCGATGGATTTTCGCGCGACGCTGCGGGGCTCACGGAATTATTCGCCGAACGCGCATCTGAGCTATTGGAAGAAGTTGGCGGAGATGCATCACGCGATGAGCTACGGCAACGAGGCGCTGGAGAGTCTCACCAATCCCGGCGCGTCGAAGTGGTATACGTGGCCGATCATGAAGCACCCGATCTCGTTGTGGGGCGACCCGCGTCTCCCGGGCGACAAGCAGATGATCATCCTGCTTGGCAATCCGGTGGTGTGGTGGGCTGGATTGATTGCGTTCTTCGGCGGCGTGTTGTCCTATCGCTTTCAGCGCGATCGGTGGCGCGGGCGCGAGTTTGCGTTCTGGTTTCTGGCCGGCGGCATCCTGTTGAACTACGTGCCGTTCATGGCGATCAAGCGCTTGATGTATCTGTATCACTATCTCTTCGCGCTGACGCTCATGATCTCGTTTGGCGCGTATGTGTTTGGCGTCGCGACGCGATCCATTGACGATGATGGGGCACCGTGGCGGCTCGGTGGGATGCGTCTGCGCACCTTGTATGGCGGCGTCGTCGTCCTGGCGCTGATCGGTTTCATCTATTACCTGCCATTGAGTTACGGCTATGCGATGAGCAATGCGGCTTGGAATGCACGGTTCTGGGTGTTGCATCCGCATTTCTGACGTGCGACGAGCGGTGCTCTAGCGGAGGGCCGGGTCTTTTGTCATCCTGAGCAAAGGAAAGAATTCCTTCAGCGCACAGGACGACGTCTCATGCGAACGATTCCGTGTCTCGCCGCCGCCACTATCGCCGTGCTTTGCTCCAGCGCGTTGCATGGTCAATCGGGGCGGCCACTGGCGATCGAAGACTACTATCGCGTCCCCACGGTCGGCTCGCCGTCGTTGTCGCCCGACGGGCGATGGGTCTCGTACACCGTCACGACGCGCATCGAGCAGACGAACGGGCAAACGGTCGCGGTGTGGCTTGCCCCGTCGGATGCATCGACGCAGCCGCGCGACGTCAGCGGTTCCGCAAGCGCGAGCGCGCCACGCTGGACCCCCGACAACCGACTTCAATTCACGACGAGCGGGCACACCGTCACGATCGATCCAGCGCATGTCGATCGTCCCGACACGAACGTGACGCAAACGGGCTCGGCGGTCGAGGGCGGACGAGGTGGGCGCGGAGGGCGGGGGCGTGGCGCCGCTTCAGTGGCGCTCGCGTCGCCGGATGGAAAATGGGTCGCGACGGTGCGCGATTTTGCGCCCGCGCCGATCGCGCATCCCTATGCGTCGGATTTCGAGAAGCGTCATGAGGAACGTTTCAAGGGCGTGGAATTCGACTGGATGGATTTTCATCGCGACGGGCAGCAGTTTCCGCTCCCCAACCGGCGCGATCCACAGCTCTTTCCGCCGCAGGAGATCATCCTGTCGCCGGCGAACGGCGATTCATCGCTGACGCGCCCATTGACGTCGCTCGGCCTGCGTCCGCTCGACGTGCAATGGAGCCGAGATGGGTCGCGCGTTCTGTTCACGGCGGATTCGCTCTATCGGAATGAACGATCGTACGGTCGCAATGAGATCTGGATCGCAAAGCTCGACGGGACGCTCGAGCGGCTGACGCCGAACCGCGACTACGCGTACACGGGCGCGGAGTATTCGCCGGATGGAAAGTGGATTCTCGCGACGCGCGAGTATGCGACCGACATGGTGATCGCTCGCCACCTCGACCACGGTGGGCCGGTGGACTTGATCGTGATTCCGGCGAACGGCGGAGAGCAGGTGAATCTGACGGCGGACTGGGACTACATCCCGAACAACGCGCGCTGGAGTCCGGATGGACGATACGTGTACTTCACCGGCGGCGTCGGTGGGACGACGCACCTGTTTCGTGTTTCTCCCGCGACCGGCCACGTCGAGCAGGTCACGAGGGGCGAGCGGCGGCTGGGCGACATCGGCTTCGACCAGGGCTTCACGAAGCTCGTGTACACCGTCGGCCTCGACGACCGCCTGTCGGAGGTCTTCGTCGCCGACATCGACGGGGCGCATGAACGACAAATCTCTAATATCAATACGTCAATTAATGAAGTGAAATTGAGTCCGTCCGTCCGGCTCCAGTTCAACAGTGGCGACGGCACGCCCGTGGAAGGCTGGCTCACCCTGCCGTCCGGGTATCGCGCCGATGGCGGACCGTACCCGCTCGTCGTGAGCAACCACGGCGGACCGCACTCGGCCATCGAGTACGGATTCAACTTCAAGAATCAGTATCTGGCGGCGAACGGCTACTTCGTTCTCGAGGTCAACTTTCGGAGCTCCACGGGATACGGCGAGAAGTTCCTGTGGGCAACGTGGGGTGCGTGGGGCACGAAAGATGGACAGGACGTGATGGCGGGTATCGACTACGTGCTCGGCAAGTACCCCATCGACCGAACGAAAGTCGCCACGATCGGCCACTCGTACGGCGGCTTCATGACGAACTGGCTGATCACGCAGTACCCCGATCGCTTCGCGGCGGCGATCCCGGGCGCCGGCATAGTCGATTGGCTGAGCGACTACGGCAACGCGGACATCCCGAACACGAAGGAGCGGGAGTTCTACGGCTCGCCGTGGGATCCGCGCGCGCGCGAGATCATGTTGAAGCAGTCGCCGCTCATCTATGCCGATCGCGTGAAGGCGCCGACGTTGTTCATCAACGGCGAGATCGATCAGCGCGTGCCGTTCTCCGAGGCCGAGCAGATGTACGTGGCGCTGAAGAAGAATGGCGTACCGGCGAAGATGATTCGCTACGCCAACATGCCGCACTCGATCAGCGGGTCGTGGAACAACGTGCATCGCATGATCAACGAGCGGCGGTGGCTGGACCAGTGGTTGAAAGGAATTACGCCCTGAACAGTTCGATCACTCCGCGCGCAGTGCTTCCGCCGGGTCGATGCGCGTCGCGCGGTGTGCCGGCACCAGCGCGGCCCACGCGCTGATCGCGATCAGAATCGCGCACGCCGCCCCAAACGACAACGGGTCGAGCGGCGTGACACCGAACAGCAGCGACGCGAGCAATCGGGTGCTGAGCAACGCGCCGACGAGTCCGACGGCGGCACCGCGGCCGACCACGCGCATCGCGTCGCTCAGCACCAGCCGGCGCACATCACGTGGCGTCGCGCCGAGCGCCATCCGGACGCCGATGTCGCGAGTTTGATGGCGGACGAGCGCGGCCGTGACGCCGTACAGTCCAATCGCGGCAAGCACGAGCGCGGCGAGACTGAAGCTCATGAGGATCAGCGCGGCCAAGCGGGGCCGCGCCAGCGGGCCGGCGAGCAGCGCATCCATCGTCGTCGTCTTCCACACGATGACGCCGCGATTTTCTTCACTCAGCGCGCGGCGAATGGCGGGCAGACTCGCCTCCAATGTGCCTCGCGTCCGCACCGCGAAATATCCACTGAACCCGTGGACCAGAGTGTACGGCACGTAGATGACGGGCGCTGTTTCGCGCAGCGTACGGAAATGCGTGTCGCGGGCGACGCCGATGACCGTGCGTGGCGTGCTCGTCGAGTCGTAGACGTTCACGAGTTGTTTGCCGATCGGGTCTTCGTTCGGCCAGAACCGCCGCGCGAGCGATTCGCTGAGCACGACGACCGGACGTGCATCAGCGATCTCGGTCGGAAGGAACCCGCGCCCGCGCAGAATCGGAATCTCGAAGGTGCGAAAGTAATCCTCGCCCGCGAAGTCGAACGGGATGAACGGACTGGTCGCGCGCTCGGACGGCGGCTGGTCCGCGCGCGCGATTTTCATGATGTAGAACGTCGTCCCCTTGAACGGCTCGCTCTCGATGGGCGTCGCGGCCACGACGCCGGGGACCCCTCGGATGCGCCGCGTCAACGCTTCGACTACGTCGTTCATCCGCTCGGGAACAAAGAAGGATTTCGGCCCAGTCACCGAGACCATCGAAACGTGCTCGGTTTGGTAGCCAAGGTCGATGTGTTGGAGGTGATCGAGGCTGCGCGCGAGAAGGGCGGCGCCGGCGAGCATGATCAGGGCGAGCGCGATCTGCGACGACACGAGCCAGCGTCGCGCGCGGCGGCGTGTGACGCTTTCCGATCCGGACCGGCCGTCTTCGCGCAGCGCTCCGTACGGGGCGCTGCCCGCGGCCATCACGCTCGGCACGAGACCGAACAACATGACCGCGGCAACGGTGAGCAGCACGGCCTCGGCGATCGGTGCGCCGCCGATTCGAATCATGTCGGTGCGCGGCAGCTCCGACGGAGCGAGGGCGAGCAGGACGCGAAGCAGCAGTTGCGCCGCGACGAGGCCCGCGGCGCCGCCGGCGAGGCCAATGAGTGCGTTCTCGATAAGAAACTGCTGCAGGATAGCGCCGAAGCTCGCGCCAATCGCGCGGCGCACGGCGATCTCACGCGTTCTGCCCGTCATTCGTACGAGGACCAGGCTTCCGGCGTTCACGCAGGCGATGACGAGGAGAAGCACCACGGCGAGCGTGAGCACGACGATCGTTGCGCGCGACGACCCCAACACTTCTTGCGACAATGCATGAGCCTCTACACCCGAGATCGCCAGCGGCGTTCGCGGCTCCTCGAGCACGAACGGGTTCAAGCGCGCGATGTGCGCGGAAAGATTTGCGCGGGCAGCGGCGATCGTGGCTCCGCTCGCCAGCCGCGCCACGATATCCATCTGCGCCAGGAAATCGTCGTGCGCGGCCGCCCACATGCCGACGCCGGTCGGATACTCGAATCCCGGTGGCGCGACCCCGACGACGGTCACGCGCTCATGCGCATACGGCGTGAAGAACGTCCGGCCGACGACGAGTGGATCTTGATTGAACACTTGCCGCCACGCGGCGTAGCTGAGGACGACGGCAGTGGGCGCGCCGACCGGCCGGTCGGTCTCGCGGAACGTTCGGCCGAGAATGGGCCGCGTGCCCAGCACATCGAAGAAGTTCGACGTGACGATCGCATCGGAGAGTGTGAAGGTGTGGTCGCCATCGAGGAGCGGAACAGGGATCGACCCGAGGTGATAAACGCCCGCCTCGTCACGGATGACGGACGTGTCGCGCTTCATCTCCTTGAGGTAGGGCATCGGCACGTCGAGATGCGCCCCGCCGCGATCCAGCGGATGCATGATGAGCAAACGCGCCTGATCGGTGACCGGCAGCCGCTCGACCAGCACGGCCCGATAGATCGTGAACATGGCGGTCGACATGCCGATGCCGAGGGCGAGGATTGCGACCGCGGCAACGGTGAAGCCCGGCGAGCGTCGCAGCGTGCGAAGCGCGAGCGCCGTGTCGCGACGAATGCCTGCTGCTGCCTGTTGAAGCATCATGTTGCTCGAGGGTCGAGGCCCATTGTTGAGACAACCTGCGGCAGAGACACGCCGCCGGTCCGGCACCCGCATCCTTCGCGCGCCGCGGTCGGACACCATGATAAATTCGTTGCATGGCGAAGGAACAGCGGTTGATCTCGTGGCTTCAGGCGCGGCAGCGCCTGGCCATCGGCTACAGCGGCGGCGTCGACTCGGCCTATCTCGCCGCGGTCGCCGTCGAAGCGGTCGGCCGCGAGAACGTGGTGGCCATCATCGGTCGCAGCGCCTCGTACCCTGAAAGTCAGTGGAAGAACGCGCGCGACATCGGCGAGCGCATTGGGCTGATCGTGCTCGAGATCGATACGGACGAGCTCAACGATCCGCGCTACGCCGCGAATCCGACGAACCGATGCTACTTCTGCAAAACGGAGCTATGGACGCGGCTCGTGCCGGCGGCGCGTGAGCGTGGCTTCGAGGTCGTTGCGGACGGGACGAATGCGGACGACGTGCACGACTGGCGTCCCGGCGCGCAGGCGGCGCGCGAGAACGGGATCGCGTCGCCGCTGGCAGAATTAGGATTCTCTAAAGTCGAGATCAGAGAGGCCTCGCGGGCGCGCGGACTCCCGACCTGGGAGCAGCCGTCGTCGCCATGCCTGTCGTCGCGGATTCCCTATGGGACGCCCGTCACGGTCGGGCGCCTGGCGCGTGTCGAGCGCGCGGAGGCGGCGCTGCGCGCCCTTGGAATTTCGGGCGACCTCCGCGTCCGCCATTTCGGCGCGACCGCACGCGTCGAGCTCGCCGCCGCCGAGTTGGGCTGGTGGACCGTGGCGCCTCGCCGCGACCAGTTGACGGCGGCGGTCGTGGCAGCGGGGTATGAACGCGTCGAGATCGATCCGAAGGGTTTTCGCTCCGGCGCCATGAATCGGCTCGCCGGATTGCCCGTCCTCGACGCCTGAGCGTGCGGTTATTTCTCGCGATCAACCTGCCGCACGAGGTGCGTCGTGAGATCGTCGCGGCGGCGACGACGCTGCGCGCAAGTGCTCCCGATCTTTCATGGGTCGGCGAGACCGGTCTGCACCTGACGCTCAAATTTCTCGGCGAGGTCGAGGATGAGCGCGTGCCGGATATCGAAGCGGCGTTGGCCGCGGTGGCGGGCCGTCATCGGGAGCTGCTCATGAGCCTGAGCGGCGTGGGTGCGTTCCCGAACTTTCGGAAGGCTCGCGTCGTATGGCTGGGAGTAGGGCAGGATCCGCGGCTCGAGCTCTTGCACCACGATGTCGAAGTCGCGTGCGAAAAGCTCGGCTTCGAGGTCGAGGGCCGAGCGTTTCGTCCGCACCTGACGTTGGCGCGAATCAAGCATCCGCTGTCGGAGGATCGCTTGCGGGTGTTGGCGCGGGCCGCTCGGCAGACGGACTATCGCACGGACTTCATCATTCGATCGGTCGATCTGATGCACAGTGAACTTTCGCCGCGCGGCTCGACATATACGACCGTGATGTCGGCTGCGCTCCGGAGCTCGTGAGCATGGGTTGCATTGCTCGCCTTGGATGTCTCGTGGTGCTCGTCATCGCGGCCGCGGTCGGGTGGTTCACGCGCGACCGCTGGTTGCCTGAGCGTTTCCGCTCGCACCCGGCGGTTGCGGCGCACGCGCCGACGTGGGAAGCGCTCACCGATGCCGGCGCGGATCGCACGCGTTCGGCGTTGACGAAGCTCAGCCAGCCCAGCGGACCGGTGTTTCAGACGTTGTCGGGGGGCGACGTTGCCTCATTCATATTTCGCGAGCTGGCGAGGCAGCTGCCGGCGTCCACGGATAGCATTCAGGCGCTCGTGAGCGGCGATCAACTCTCGATGCGCGCGAACGTCAAACTGTCCGACCTGGGCGGCGCCGGCGCACTCGGCGCGCTCGGGATACTCGGCGATCGGGAGCGAGTGCAGTTCACGGGTACACTTCGCGTGGTGCATCCAGGGCTGGGCGAGTTTCAGATGCAGGACGTGAAGGTGCGAGGCGTCAGCATTCCGCGCGGCATGATCTCGACGCTGATCGGGCGGTTCGGGCACGGCGCGCGCCCGGCCGGGGTGGACGATGACGCGTTGCCGTTGCCGCTCCCCCCATACATAGGCGACATTCGGGTGGCGAACGGCAGGATCACCCTGTACAAGAACGTGCGCTAATGTGGATGACACTACTCCGACCGAACGTGCGCCGCGCCGCAGGGAGGAGTGATACGTTATGAGCCCGCGGCGCATTCTGATCATCGACGACGAGCAGGGGATTCGCGCGGCGCTCGGGCAGCTGCTCGAGTTCGAGGGGTATGACGTCCGCGCCGTCGGTAACGCGGTCGACGGCATTACCGAATATCAAAAGCAGCGTCCCGACCTCGTCTTTCTCGACGTGAAGCTGCCGGGGATCGACGGGGTCGAGGCGCTCAAGCGGATCAAGGAGCACGATCCGACCGCGATCGTGGTGATGATCAGCGGGCACGCGACCATTCAGACCGCCGTCGAAGCCACACAGCTTGGCGCGTACGACATTCTCGAGAAGCCGCTCGACACCGATCGCATTCTCGTCACGCTGCGCAACGCGCTACAGCACCTCGATCTGTACGCGGAGAATGCGCGGCTGCGCGAAACGATTCAGTCGCGGTACGAGATCGTCGGCAAGTCGTACGGCATTCGCGCGGTGATCGACAAGATCGAGCGGGTGGCGCGAACGCCGGCACGCGTGCTGATCACGGGCGAGAACGGGACGGGCAAGGAGTTGGTGGCGCGCGCCATTCACGCGCAGTCGACGCGTACCGACGGTCCGTTCATCGAAGTGAACTGCGCGGCGATTCCGAGTGAGCTGATCGAGAGCGAGCTGTTCGGCCACATGAAGGGCTCGTTCACCGGGGCCGTGGCCGACCGTGCGGGGAAGTTCGAGCAGGCGCACGGCGGCACGCTGTTCCTCGACGAAATCGGCGACATGAGTCTCGCGGCCCAGGCCAAGGTGCTGCGCGTGTTGCAGGATGGCGTCGTGACGCGGATCGGCGGATCGAAGACGATCGAGGTGGACGTGCGGGTGTTGGCCGCGACGAACAAGAATCTCGAGACGGAAATCGCCGACGGCCGGTTTCGCGAGGATCTGTTCTATCGTGTGAACGTCGTGCCGATTCACGTCCCGCCGCTCCGCGAGCGGCGCGAAGACATTCCGCTGCTCGTCGCGCACTTCATCAACGTGTTGACGAGCCGTGAGGGCGTGGCGCCGCGCGCCGTGGCACCGGACGCCGTGGAGCGATTGAGCCAGCTCGAATGGCCCGGCAACGTCCGCGAATTACGAAATACTATTGAGCGTTTGCTCATTCTGTCGTCGGGGCCGCGGATCACGGGCGACGACGTCGCGCGGCTGGTCGGGAAGCGCGACCCCGAGCAGGCGGGGCTGGGATCGCTGCTCGAGTGCAAGACGTTCGAGGAGTTCAAGCATGCCGCGGAGCGCGCGTTCCTGCTCGCCAAGCTGCGCGAATTCGACTGGAACGTATCGGAAACCGCGCGCGCGCTCGACATGCCGCGGTCGAACTTGTACAAGAAGATCGAACGGTACGCGTTGACGCGGGAGACGGTGGCGTGAACAGAGCGCGGCGTCCAAATGCCTGACAGAGACTGGGACAAGGAACTCGCCAAGATCGACAAGCAGCTCGGCTCGTTGAAGGACGAGGACCTGCTTGGGCCGGCGCAGCCGCAACTCCCGGCGAAAGCCGGCGCCGCACCGGCGAAGGCGGCCAAGCCGGCGAAGGCCTCATCGAACGCTCCGGTCGAGCGGACGACGAAATCGTGGGCGGTCTATGCGCGGCTGACGATCAGCGTGCTCCTCGGCGTCGCGATGGTGGTGTGGCCGTATCCGTCGCGCTGCGGTGCCGGGCTCGCGGGCTATCTTGCCGCCGTGGTCGTCGTGGTCACGAGCGGCGTTTGGAGCGCGGTCTGGACGTGGCGGCATCGGGCGAGCCACGCGCACATCCTCTCCCTGTTATTGATTCTCTGGGGCCTCGTGCTCGGCTCGATCGAAGTGCTGCCGCGCATTGGGTACGCCAAGCCGGATGCCCGGCATCCTGGTAACTGGTCGTGCCAGGCGCCCGTTCCACCCGCACCGCTTCATCCAACCGGATGAGATCCTTCGCTACGCTCAGGATGACAACGCAGGCCAGGATGACAACGCAGGCCAGGATGACAACGCAGGTCAGGATGACAAGAAGAATATGAAAACGTTCAAGAATTTTGTCGCTGGCGATTGGGTACCGCCGATCGGCGGGGAGTATTTCGAGAATAAGAATCCCGCGGATCTCTCGGATACGATCGGGCGCTTTCCGCTGTCCGGCGCCGCCGACGTCGAGCGGGCGGTCGAGTCGGCACGGCGCGGGTTCGAGGTGTGGCGCGCGACGCCCGCGCCGGCGCGCGGCGACGTGTTGCGGCGCATCGGCGACCTGATGGTCAAGCGGAAGGACGAGATCGCGGATCTCATGACCCGCGAGATGGGGAAGCCGCTTACCGAAACGCGTGGCGACGTGCAGGAAGGGATCGACACGGCGTACTACGCGGCGACGGAAGGCCGGCGTCTGTTCGGACACACGGTGCCGAGTGAGATGCGGAACAAGTGGGCGATGAGCTTTCGCCGGCCGATCGGCGTGTGCGGCATCATCACGCCGTTCAACTTTCCGATGGCGATTCCCACGTGGAAGATGTTTCCCGCGTTGTTGTGCGGCAACGCGTGCATCTTCAAGCCGGCGGAAGACGTGCCGCACACGGGGCACACGCTGGTGGAAATCATGCTCGAGGCGGGGCTGCCGCCCGAGGTGATTCAGCTGGTGCACGGCGTCGGCGAATCGGTCGGCGCGGCAATTGTGAACCATCCGTCGATTCCCGTCATCTCATTTACAGGATCGACGGACACGGGCCGCGTCGTGGGCGAAACGTGCGGGCGAATGCACAAGCGGCTGTCGTTGGAGATGGGCGGCAAGAACGCGATGATCGTGTTCGACGACGCGGATCTGGATCTTGCGCTGGACGGGGTGCTGTGGGGCGCGTTCGGCACGACCGGGCAGCGCTGCACGGCGACGAGCCGGTTGATCGTGCAGGACGGCGTTCACGACGCGTTGTTGAGCCGGCTCGTCGATCGTGCGCGTACGCTCAAGCTGGGCGATGGACGCAAGAAGGGAACGGACGTCGGTCCGCTCATCAGCGAGCATGCACGCGAGAAGGTCGAGCGCTACGTCGACATCGGGCAGGAGGAGGGCGCGGATCTGTTGTGTGGTGGGAAGCGGCCGACGGGAAAAGACGTGGACAGCGGCTACTTCTTCGAGCCAACGATCTTTGCGCGCGTGCGCGCCGGCATGCGGCTCGAGCAGGAAGAGATTTTCGGTCCCGTGTTGTCGGTGGTTCGGTTCCGCACGGCGGACGAAGCGTTCGCGATCAATAACGACGTGAAGTACGGCCTGTCGTCGTCCGTCTATACCAGTAATGTGAACGTGGCGATGCGCGCGATGAACGAGCTGGACACGGGCATCACGTACATCAACGCGCCGACGATTGGCGCCGAGGCACATCTGCCGTTCGGCGGCGTAAAACAGACAGGGAACGGGCACCGCGAGGGCGGCTGGGAGGTCTACGAGTTCTACTCGGAGACGAAGGTGGGCTATCTCGATTTCTCGGGGTCGCTGCAGCGGGCGCAGATCGACAATTACCTGGGGACGCCGGATTAGCGCGATGGCCGGTCCTGAACTGGAACGATCTTTGTCAGATTGACCTTCGGGGCAACTAGCCCTCGAGGGCGTTAGGGCGTTATTTCGTCGGTGGGGCAGTCGTCCTGCCAGCGGGGCAGTGCGAGAGAGCAATGGGCATCAACGAGCCGGACTTCACATCGACGGGTGAGCAGCCTGTGCGGGGCGTGCAGGCGGACGACGGCGCGGGCGCGCCGCCGCGCGCGATCACGCCGGAGCAGCGCGTCGAGGCGTTGCGCGAGCTGAACCGCGGTCGAAGCGGCTTCGACTTTTTGTCCGAGTGGACGAAGATCTTTGTCGTATCGGTCGTGCTCTTCCTCGTCATTCGCACGTTCTTCGTCGAAGCGTTCAAGATTCCGAGCGGGAGCATGGAGAATACGCTCCAGGTCGGTGATTTCCTGCTCGTGAACAAGCTCGTCTACGGCGCGGAGGTCCCGTTCACGCACAAGCGGCTGCCCCGCTTGCGCGTGCCGCAGCGCGGCGACGTGATCGTATTCGAATACCCTGAAGATCCGACGAAGAACTTCGTGAAGCGGTTGATCGGCGTGCCGGGCGATACCGTCGAGATGCGCGAAGGAACGCTCATTCGCAACGGCCGCGTGATTACGGAGCATTACGTCGAGCACACCGATCCGGATATTGATCCGGCGCCCGAAGATTTTCGCTGGCAGCGGGATTACGTGGTGCGGACGGCGGCGGCCGCGGCCGGGGGCTATCATCCGTCGCGAAACAACTGGGGACCGTTGGTCGTCCCAATGGGGAATTACTTCGTCCTTGGCGACAATCGAGACAATTCGCTGGACAGCCGATACTGGGGCTTCGTGGCGGACTCGCTGGTCAAAGGCAAGCCATTCGTTATTTATTACAGCTACGCACCGGACACGTCCGATCACAGCTTTGCCTGGCTCACGCACATTCGCTGGCAGCGGCTGGGTGAGCGAATCAAGTAGGCTCGAATAGCTGATCAGCAATTCCTCTCGGCAGTACGTAGAACGACCGCACGCCGCACGCCCCCACCCAGCACGCGCCCACCTCCCCTTCCGCTGTGCGTATGGCCGCAACCGGCAACAAGAAGTCGTCGTACGAAGAAGGCTCGCTCGACCAGTATCTTCGTGACATCAGCGCGTATCCGCTGATCTCGCGCGACGAAGAAGTGCGCCTTGCCCAGGAAATCCGGAAGGGCGATCAGGAAGCGCTCGACAAGCTCGTGCGCTCGAATCTGCGCTTCGTAGTCTCGGTCGCGAAGAAGTATCAGAATCAGGGCGTGTCGCTCTCGGATCTGATCAACGAGGGCAACCTCGGCCTGATTCGCGCCGCTCACAAATTTGACGAAACCAAGGGGATCAAGTTCATCTCCTACGCCGTCTGGTGGATCCGTCAGGCGATCCTGCAGGCGCTCGCCGAACAGTCGCGCATCGTGCGCGTCCCGCTCAACCGTGCCGGAACGCTACACCGCATCGGCAAGCGCGCGAGCGCGCTGCTCCAGGAACTGGGCCGCGACGCCACGCACGCCGAGATCGCGCAGGGCATGGACATCACCGAAGAGGAAGTCGCCAAGACCATGGCGAT